>JAEMRL010000388.1 GCA_016463385.1 Thermoleophilia bacterium | reverse complement strand
GCGTGCCCACCAGCAGGTCGAGGCGGCCGACCATGTCGTTGAAGGCGCTCGCCAGCTCGCGCACCTCCGCCGGCCCCTCGGCGGCGTCGGCGCGCACCGCGAGGTCGCCCGCCTCGGCCTGGCGGGTCGCGTCGCGCAGGTGCGTCAGGGGGCGGCTCACCCAGAGCGCGAGCCAGCGGCCCGCGACGGCGACGGCCGCGAGCACGATCAGGGCGACCCCGCCCAGCACCAGCCAGTACCGCATCACCAGCGAGTCGAGCCGCGAGGTCGGCACGCTCACCCTCACCGCCCCGTGCACCTCGCCCCCCGAGGCGACCGGGACCGCGACGTAGAGGAGGCTCGTGTCGAGCGTCTCCGACCGGCGCGTGCCGGTGGCGATCGTCCCGTCGAGCGCCGAGGCGATCTCGGGGCGGGTGGAGAAGTCGCGTCCGAGCCCGAGCGTGTCGTCGGAGTCGGCGAGGAGGCGCCCGCGGGGGCCGACGACCGCGACGCGCGCGTCGGTGGACCGCGCGTAGCGGTCGACCACCGTGGTCAGGTCGGGATCGCCCGGTGTCGTGCCGGCCTGAAGGGTGTCCTCCATCAGCGCGGCGAGCGCCACGGCGTCGCGCTCGACCCGCTGCTGGAGGTCGCGGCGCTGCCCCCGCTCGTAGACGATGCCGAGGGGGATCTCGAGGGCGACCAGCACGACGGCCGCCAGGATCAGGTAGGTCGCGACCAGCCGCCGCGTCATGGCGGCCGCAGCCGGAAGCCCATCCCGCGCACGGTCTCGATCCAGCCGGGATCGCCGAGCTTGCGGCGCAGCGACGAGACGTGCACGTCGATCGTCTTCGAGGGGCCGTACCAGCGCGTCCCCCAGACGTCCTCGAGGATGCGACGGCGATCGAGGGCGGCGCCGGGATCGGACGCGAGCAGGGCGAGGAGGGCGAACTCCTTCGGGGTGAGCGGCACCTCGGTCCCGTCGAGGCGGACCTCGTGCCGGCGGCGGTCGATCTCCAGGGCGCCCACCACGATCACCGGGTCGGGCTCGGCCGCCGTGGCGTTCTCGGAGACGCGGCGCATGACCGCGTTGATCCGCGCCACCAGCTCGCGCATCCCGAAGGGCTTGACCACGTAGTCGTCGGCGCCGAGCTCCAGGCCGATCACGCGGTCGACCTCCTCGCCCTTGGCGGTGACCATGATGATCGGCACGCGGGAGCGCGCCCGCATCTCACGCGCCACGGCGTAGCCGTCGATGTCGGGCAGGCGCAGATCGAGCAGCACCAGATCCGGCTCCTCCGCGGCCAGCGCGTCGCGCCCGTTGGCCACCCGCTCCACCGCGAAGCCCTCGCGCCTCAGGCCCGCCACCAGGGGCTCGGCGATGCCGTCGTCATCCTCCACCACGAGCAGTCTCATGCGCCGATCATGCCCCTCGCGGAGCTGCTCAGGTAGCGCCCTTCCGTTCCTTTACCAATCCCTGGAGCACTCCGAAGGCCCCCTGACCCACCTCGAACGCCGCCCTGCCTAGCGTGGATCCATCAGATGTTCCGAGCGGAGGGGGCGGTAATGAACGGATTGATCGTGGCCGGTCTGGCGAGTCTCGCGGGGATCGCGGGAGTGGTGGGCTTCACCAAGGCGACCGTCGACAGCGGTCCCGCCGACCCCGCGCCGCCCGCACTGGTGAACACCGTCTCCACCGAGACCCCGGCCGCCCTCGAGGAGCGCCTCACGCGCCTCAAGGACGCCGAGAAGGCGGCCGCCGACGCGCTGCGTCGCGCAGACGCCCAGGCCGCCCGCCAGGCCGCGGCCGCCCGCGTGGTGCCCGTCGCCGCCCCCGTCGCCGCCCCGGCCGTCGCGACCTTCGCAGGCGACGACGACCACTACGACGATGACGACCACTACGAGGACGACGACCACTACGAGGGCGACGACGACCACGGGGACGATGACTGATGGACGCCCCCCGCCTGCGCCGGACCGTCTCGGTCCTCGCCATCGCCGCCACGGCCGGTTCGGCCGTGGCGATCGGCGCGCACCCCTTCCCCGGGGCCGCGCCGGCGGCGAGCCCCGCCGTCCCCGCCGAGGCGGCCGCTGCTCCTGCGCTCGCGGCCGACGCCTCGCTGGCCCAGCGGGAGGCGCGCGCGGCCGCACGTCTCGCCCTCGCCGAGCAGCGCCTGCGCGCCCTCGCCTCCCAGGCGACCGTCGCGGCGAGCGCTTCCGTCGCGGCCGCCCCGGCCCCCGTGGTCTCGGTCGCGCCGGCCGCGTCGGCCCCGGTCACGCAGAGCGCGAGCTCCTGATGCTGGTCGAGCGGTTCCGTGCGATGGGGACGTCCATGGAGCTCCTGCTGGACGCCCCCGACGGCCCCGCCTCGCGAGAGGCCCTCCGCGCGGCGTGCGACGAGATCGCGCGCCTCGAGGGCCTGCTGTCGCGCTTCCGTGACGATTCGGAGCTGAGCCGCCTCAACCGCGAGCGGCGTATGCGCATCGGCCCGGATCTCGCGCGCGTGCTGGCGGAGGGCCTTCGGATGCGCCGTCGCACCGGAGGCCGCTTCGACCCCACCGTCGGTCGCGCCGTCGTCGCCGCCGGATACGACCGCGACTTCGACGCCCTCGCCGACGACCCGCGCCCCGCCGGAGACCCCGTGGCGGGTGGCGGGGTCGTGGTCCTCGACGCCCGGTGGGGCTGGGCGGCCCTCGGGCCGGGCGTCGATCTCGACCTCGGAGCCATCGCGAAGGGTGACGCCGCCGACCGTGCCTGCGCGATCCTCTCCGAGGCCGGGCCCTGCCTGGTGA
>JAEMRL010000038.1 GCA_016463385.1 Thermoleophilia bacterium | reverse complement strand
CCGGTGGGCGGGGCGGGCACCTCCGCCCCGGTCCGCTGCGGCACGAGGTCGATCTCGAACGACCAGCTCGTGCCGGAGAGGGGCCGCTCGATGCCGGTGCCGCGCGCGACGGCGGTGCGCACCAGGCCCGTCACCGCGAGGAGCAGGCGGCGCGCGTCGGGTGGTGGCGCGGGCTCGATCCAGACCGCGGTCTGCAGGGCGCCGAGGCCGGCCTGCTGCGCCAGGTTCCGGACCTCGTAGGAGCGGCCGGTGTCGTCGTGGACCTCCAGGCCCTTCACCGGATCCCACCCGAGCAGCCCGGGCGCGTCGGAGAGGACCAGCAACGGCAGCACCGCGCCCTCGGCGTGCACCTCGACGCAGAGGGCCAGGATCAGGGTGTCGCCCTCGCGGGCGACGGCCGAGGTGGGCACGAGGCCGCCGAGGCTGGCCTGGCGCCGCCGCTCGGGGCCGGGTGGTGCGACGGGCGTGGTGGTGCTCACGGTTCCACGGTAGCGGCCGGGCCCGCCGGGCGTCGCGTCGCCCGGGCCGAGGGGGTACGGTGCGGGCGTGGTCGGCCCGGTCCCCCTCGTACTGCTCCATCCCTTCCCCATGGACGCGGGTTTCTGGAGCGCGGTCCGCCCGGCGCTCGCCGACGACCGCCCGGTGATCGCCTGCGAGTTCCCGGGCCTCGGCGCCGCCGCCCCGGAGGATCACCCCACCGTCGATGGCTTCGCTGACACCGTCGCGGAGACGATCGCCCGCGAGGCCCCCGGGGGCCGTGCGGCCGTCTGCGGCCTCTCGATCGGCGGCTACGTGGCCCTCGCACTCGCCGCGCGGCACCCCGAGCGCGTCGCGGCGCTGGTGCTGGCCGACACGCGCGCCGAGGACGACACCCCCGAGGCGCGCACCGGGCGGCACGCCGCCGCCCTGCGCGTGCGCACCGAGGGCTCTGCCGGCTTCCTCGACGAGTTCGTCCCCCGGCTGGTGGCGCCGGGCGACCACGCCAGCCTCGGAGCCGCGCGGGCCATCGCCGACGCGCAGGACCCGGAGGCCATCGCCCGTGCCCTCGAGGCCCTGGCCGGGCGCGCGGACCGGCGCCCCGACCTCGCGGCGATGGACGTGCCGGCGCTCGTCATCGTCGGCGGGCAGGACACGCTGACACCGGTCTCATGCGCGCAGGTGCTCGTCGAGGGGCTCCCCGACGCCGAGTTGGTCGTGATCCCCGAGTCCGGGCACTTCAGCGCCCTGGAGCACCCCACGGCGTTCTCCGGGGCCGTGCGGGAGTTCCTGTCCCGGCGGCTGCCGGAGTCCGGAGCGGGCTGAGCGTCAGTCGGAGCCGGCCCGGTGGCGCCGGTAGTAGGTCGACGCCTTCGCCCGCGCGCCGCAGCCCTCCATCGAGCACCATCGCCGGCTGCGGTTGCGGCTGGTGTCGAGGTAGATCACCGGGCAGTCGGGATCGGCGCACTCGCGCACGCGGCCGGGCATGTCGCGCACCAGGTCGAGGGCGTCCAGTACCGCCGTCACGAGAAGACACCCGGAGGTGCGGGCTCCGGGCGTGAACCGCGGCGTCAGGGTCTCGGGCTCCACGCACAGGCGCCCCGGCGCGTGGTCGAGCCAGTCCCCCGCGATCGCCGCCACGGCGGGCCCGTCGGAGTCGAGCAGGGCGGGCCTCAGATCGTCGCGCAGGCGCCGGGCCGCGGCGAGCTCGCGGGACGAGATCGCGGGCGGCTGATCCGTCAGCCCCGCGGCCACGAACCACTGTGCGAGATCGTTCGTCGCGACCAGGCGTTCATGTCCGCACAAGTGGGTATTGCAGAGGTCGAGCGCAGGCCGGCCCGCGAGGAGGATGAAGTCCGTCATCGTTTGACGGGGTCGCTGGACCGGCGTACTCTCACCACCAAAGCAATATCACAGTGGTTAACAGGAGCGCCGCTGATGCCTTCACTACCCCCCGCAATCGAGCTCGCCGTGCACCGTGTCGGTGACGGCCCTCCGCTGGTTGCCCTGCACGATCTGGGACAGTCCGGCGCGAGCATGCTCGACGCTCTCGGGGTCCTGTCCGACGACTTCACCATCATCGCTCCCGACCTGCGCGGGCACGGCGGATCGCCGACCCCGCACGGCCCCTGGAGCATCGACGACTTCGCCTCCGACGTGGCGCGCCTCGTGGCCGCCGAGGGCGGCGGCGCGATCCTCGTGGGCGTCGGCCTCGGCGCCGCGACCGGCCTCGCGCTCGCGCTCGGCCACCCCGGACTGGTCGACGGGCTCGTCGTCTCCGGCGTCAGCCCGCGCGGCGAGGACATGGAGGGCCAGGACCGCTGGGCCCGTGCCGCCCGCGCGCTCCGCGACCGTCGCGCCGAGGGGCCGGCACTCGCCGCCGAGGCCATGGGCACGCGTCCCGACTGGAGGGGCGCGCTCGCCCAGGTGGACGCCCCGGTGATCGTGATCGCCGGAAGCGCCGACCGGGCCGTCCCCGCCGAGACGCAGCGCGAGCTGTCGGTGTGGATGCAGAACGCCCGCTTCCACGTGGTCTCCGAGGCCGGCCACAACGTCGCGGTCGAGCGCCCGAAGGAACTGATCCGCGCCGTCCGCAGCCTCTCGCTCCGCAACCAGCCGGTGGCCGCCTAGCCACATCGCCCCGCACGCGCGAGCCCTCCCCGGGCTCGCGCGGCGGCACGGGTTCGCACAGTGAAACGCCGCCGCCCGCCGACCCCGGCGGGGGCGAGATCACGATGGGCACGGCCATCACGGGCGGCCGAGGCGTCGATCCACGGGGATCGCCCGCCCCGTCGCCGGTGCGGCGGAGGCCCCTGGGGAAAACCCGGATTGCGCGGTCCGCGGATCGGGTGGATATTCGCAACTCATCGCAGGCGACCGCCGGGGGTGGGACATGTCCGACGCACCAGACGATCGGCCGAGAGAGGCCGACGACCGGGGCTGGCGGACGCTCTCGACGGGCTTCGATGAGTACGTCGCCGCGCGGGAGCGCTATTTCGAACAACTGCGGATCGACTCGGAAGTCCGCAGACTCGAGAGATCGTGGCGCCTGCCCGCGTTCGGACGGGGATCCGACGAGGGGGCGACGGCCTGATCCCCGGCCCGGCGTCGCAGGACGCCGGGCCGGAGGACGGGTTCAGCGGAGGATCACCCGGGCGGTGAAGGGGCCGTCGGGGTCCTCGGTGACGCGCGCGATCTCGGCGTCGCGGCCGGGCCGGACCGTGGCGAGCGCAGCCTCGATGGCCGGGCGCAGCGCGTCGAGCGTCGCGTCCTCGTTGGGGGCGAGACGCCGGTCGGTGACCTTCAGCAGGATCTCGTCCCGTCCGAAGGCGACACCGCCCGCGGCCGCGTCGGCCTCCAACTCGTCGGCGATGCCGTCGGCCGCGGCGATGGCCGCGGCGAAGCGGGCCTCCAGGCTGCCCTCGCCGTCGCGCTTTCGCTGGTAGAGCACGCCGGGGCGGCCCTCGCCGAGGTCGAGGGAGCGGTCGGCCTCGTGGCCGATCAGCATGACCCCGGGGCCGTCGGGGACGTGGGCGTAGTCGGCCACGTCGATCGGGACCCCGTCGAGGACCTTGCGCTGGATCCACCCGTGGAAGATCGGGACGTAGGCCGGGAGGTCGATGACCCCGGGGTCCTGCGCGTAGATCTTCGCCCCGATGCGGACGATGTCGGTCGTGGTGGTGGTCGTCACGGCGCCTCCCCTACACGAGGGCCGACTGCGCGCCGGCCTCGCGGATCTCCATGGCGTGGACGGCGTCGATGAACAGCTGCGACTCCTCCACCAGCGACCGGGTCGCCTCGGCCTCGTGTGTCTCGGGCGCGCCGGCGTGCCGGTCGAACAGCGGCCGGGCGAAGCGCCCCTTGGCGAAGCGGTCGAAGAAGCGCTCGGTGTCGTAGAAGCGGGTCTTGAACTCGCCCACGATCACGTCGGGGTCGTCGGCCACGTTGGGGTGCTCGGTGCGCACGAGGGCGCGGGCGGCGGCGACCATCGCCGCGTAGGCGCGCTCGTCGGCGCGCACCAGGTCGCCCTCCTCCAGCGCCACCTGGGCGTCGAAGGCGATGCTCTCGGCCATGGTCAGCTCGAGATCGGTGCTGGAGATGACCTCACCGGCGCACTCGCCGATGCCCATGTCGCCCATCGTGAAGACGCGGGCGTCGCCCCAGTCGGTGTAGAAGGTCGGATCCTCCTCGAACGCGGGGACGCTCTTGAGGTCGCCGATCAGCACCCCGAGCTCCTTCTTGCCGAGCCGGGCGATCCAGTCCTGGAAGTTCTCCTCGGGCTCGCGCTCGCTCACGAACTTCGTGGTGATCGCGTCCACCACCTCGGGGATCCGCTTGGAGGGCACCGAGCCGATGGCCAGGCCGTAGGAGCCCGCGTTCTCGCGCCAGCGGCCGCCGAGCACCACCTGGAAGTGGGGCACGGTGACGCCGTTGATCTTGCGGCTGTTGCCGAAGAACCCGATGTCGGCGACGTGGTGCTGGCCGCACGAGTTGAAGCAGCCGCTCACCTTGATGCGCAGCCCGCGGACCGCCTCGTCGAGCTCGAACTGCTTGGCGGCGAGGCGGGTGCGCAGCTCGCCGGCCAGGCCGCGCGAGGATGCGATGCCGAGCTTGCAGGTGTCGGTGCCGGGGCACGAGGTGACGTCGACGATCGTGCCGGCGCCGGGCGCCGCGAGATCGATCTCCACCAGCGCCTGGTAGAGCGCGGGCAGGTCGCCCTCGGCCACCCACCGCAGCACGATGTTCTGCTCGACCGTGGTCCGCACGGCGTCGCCGACGAACTTCCGGGCGACGTTGGCGAGCTTGCGGGCCTGCACCGAGCTGAGGTCGCCGAGCGGCAGGGCGACCGTCGCGACCGCGTAGCCCTCCTGGCGCTGGCGGTACACGTTGGTGCGCAGCCACTCGCGATAGCCCTCGGGCAGCGGGGCGTCGGCGGCCGGGACGGGGACGGCCTCGCGCACGGGCGACTCGGTGTAGTCCTCCACGCTCGGCAGGTAGGAGGTCCAGCGGTCGTCGTGCGGGAGGACCTTCCGCTCCTCGTCCACGAGGCGGCGGAACTCGTCGATCCCGAGCTTGGCGACCAGGAACTTGATGCGCGCCCGGTTGCGGTTGGCCTTCTCGCCGAGGCGGCCGAAGACGCGGGCGATCGCCTGGACGGCGGGCAGCAGCTCCTCGACCGGGTGGTTCTCGTAGAGCAGCTTGGCCTGGTGGGGCGTGGTGCCGAGGCCGCCGCCGACGTAGAGGTCGAAGGCGCGCTTCTCGACGCCGTCCACGACGGTGGTGCGGGCGATGGCGCCGAAGTCGTGCATCATCACGAGCCCGCACGCCTCGCCGGCGCAGCCGGAGAAGGCGGGCTTGAACTTGCGCCCGAAATCCTGGCAGTCGGGGTGGCCGAGCAGGAAGCGGAAGAGGGCGGCCGCGTAGGCGGTGGTGTCGAACGCCTCCGTGTGGCAGACGCCGGCCAGGGGGCAGGCGGTGAGGTTGCGCACGCCGTTGCCGCAGGCCTCGCGGGTGGTGATGTCCACCGCCGCCAGGCGCCGCATCAGGTCGGGCGTGTCATCGATGTGGACGTAGTGGAGCTGGATGTCCTGGCGCGTGGTGACGTGCAGGATCGAGTCGGAGTACTCCTCGGCCAGCTCGGCGATCACGTCGATCTGCTCGGGGGTGCAGCCGCCGTAGGGGAGCTTGATGCGCACCATGCCGGGGGCGTCCCAGAGGGTCTCGGGACCCTTGGTGAGCTCGCCCGCCGGGAACTCCAGCGTCTGCGACGCGACGCCGTCGTGCCGGTGCCCGTTGTCGTAGCGCTGCCCGTAGACCCCCCGCCGCAGGCGGGTCTCGGCGAACACGCGGTCCTCGATCTTGCCCTTGCGGCGCAGCTCCATCTGGCCCTCGAAGATGTCGATCTCCTCGGCCAGATCCGGCGGCATCTCATCCGCCAGACGGTCCCGCCAATCGGTCGTGCTCATGCCACCCGCCCTCGCGTCGTCGCCCGGAGCGCGGGAAAATACCAGATACCCTCGGTGAATCCCTAGTTTTGCTCGCCGCCCTCCATCTCGCCGCGGGCGACGCCGGCGAGGGCGCGCACGATCTGCACGCACATCGGGTCGCTGACGGCGATCTGGACCTGGCTGCCGTCCTCGTCGTCGAACGCGAGGGTCCAGTGCGGGACCATGCCGTCCGGGGTCTGCTGCGGCGGGGTGACCGACACGCCGACGACGCTCGGCTGGAGCGCCCAGAACAGCCCCTCGGGGAGCCCCGAGGGCTGCGGCTGCCAGTTGCTGGCATCCGGCACGTCGTGCCGGAAGGGCTCGGCCTGGGTGAACGCGTTCATCATGTTCTCGGCGTCGCTCGTGGCGAGCGGCAGCGTGAGGACGACGTTGGATCCGCTCTCGAACGCCAGGAGGGCGACGGGGAGGGCGTCCTCGTCGGGCATCTCCCCGTTGTCCTCGATCTGCACCTCGACCGGCGAGCAGTCGAAGCCGGTGGCCTGGAAGGCGATGGTCTGCCTCATGCGTCGGCCCTCGGGCCCTTGCTAGCGTCAGCCGGGTGCGACACGGAGCGACTCCTCACTGCGTTGATTGCGCGACGGCCATTCTCACACACGGCCGCCGGGGACGGCCGATCGCAGGCCGGTGAGGGTCGTCTGGCTCGACGGGGGGCTCGTCGCGCCGGGCGACGCGGCGCTCTCGATCGACGATCCGGCGGTGCGCTGGGGCGAGGGGCTGCTGGAGACGATGCGCGCCGAGGGCGGTCGCGTGGCGCTGCTCGACCGGCACCTCGGGCGCCTGATGCGCTCGGCCGCCGAGCTCGGACTCGCTCCGATCGCGACCGTGGACGTCATGCGGGTGGCCGTGGAGGAGGCGCTGGTGGCCTCGGGTGCCGGCACGCGGCGCGTCCGCCTGTGCGCCACCCCGCGACCGACCCTGCTGGTGGAGGTGACCGATGAGCCGCCCATGCTCACCGGGGTGATCGCGGCGTCGGCCATCTCGGTGGCCGGCGCCTGGCTCCCGGGGAACCGGATCGCCGAGCACAAGACGCTCTCCTACGCCGGCCACCGATGGAGCCAGCGCCGGGCGACGGGTGAGGGCGCCGACCACGCGCTGCTGCTCGACGACCGCGGACGCCTCGGCGAGGCCGCGATCGCGAGCGTCTTCTGCGCCATCGGCGGGGAGCTGCTGACGGCCCCTGCGCAGGGGCTCCTCGCCGGGGTCGCGCGCGGCGTCGTGATGGAGGCGCTCCCCGTGCGCGAGGAGGCGCCGGAGGAGGAGCTCTGGCGGGCGGCCGACGAGATCGTGCTGACCAACGCGGTCCGGGGCGCGATCGCGGTGACGGCCATCGACGGCGCACCGGTGGGGGACGGCGCTCCGGGCCCGATGGCCCGGAGCATCCACGCGGCCCTCGCGGCCGCGACGACCGGCGGGGCCTGAGCCGGCCGCGTCCGCGGCGACGGACGGATGCTCAACCGAAGCGGGGGGCGGCTGCGTAGCTGCAGGGAAAGTCCCACCGACCAAGGACGCACCCCGTGAAGCGCATCGCCATGACGCTCGCCGCGACGGCCCTGCTCGCCGCCCCGGCGACCGGCCTCGCACAGAACTCGACCCCGGCGCAGCCGAACATCGTCGGCCTCGCCGCCAGTGATCCCCAGTTCAGCACCCTCGTGAGCCTGGTGAAGAAGGCCGGGCTCGTCAGCGCCCTCTCGGGCCCCGGCAAGCTGACCGTCTTCGCCCCGAACAACGCCGCCTTCGCCAAGGTGCCGAAGGCCACGCTCACCGCGCTCGGCAAGGACAAGGCCCTGCTGCGTGCCGTCCTGACCTACCACGTCGTCAAGGGCGCGGTCCCGGCGTCGAAGGTCGTGACGCTCGACGGCAAGAAGGTGAAGACGCTGAACGGCGCCACCGTCAACGTCCGCATCACCGGCAAGACGAAGAAGTCCGTCTACCTGAACAACTCGAAGGTCCTGAAGACGGACCTGCGGGCCAGCAACGGCATCGTCCACGTCATCAACCGCGTGCTGATCCCACCGACCAGCTAGCGACCCCGGACCGCCGGGGCGGCCTGCGCGGCCGCTCCGGCGCCGCCCGGATCGGGACGGCCGCGGAGGCCGGCTAGAACTCGAAGTCGAAGAGGTCCTCGAGCATCCCGCGGCGGCGGCGCTTCTTTCCGTCGCGGCGGTCGTCGTCGTCGCGGTCGTCGCGCTGGTCGCGCTCGGCGGGACGCGGCCGGCCGGAGCCCTTTCGCCCCTCCATCTCGGCGAAGAAGTCCTCGTCCTCGTCCTCGTCCTGGACCCCCGCCGCGACGCGGCGCTCGCGATCCAGGATGCGGTCGAGCTCGCCGCGGTCGAGCCACACGCCCCGGCACTCGGGACACGCGTCGATCAGGACCTCGCTGCGCTCCAGTTCCACGAGCCGGGTTCCGCAGGAGGGGCATCGCATCGGCTCACCACGGGCGGGACGTTCACGCATCGAGCAGACCGTACCGGACCGATCAGCTCGCGCGCCGCTTACCCGTCCGCTGGGTGGTGGTGGAGACGCGGCGGCCCAGCAGGCGCATCGCCTTGAGTCCGAGCGACAGCTTCTCGCGGTCGTCGGTCTTGGCGATGTCGAGACCCGACAGCTCGGCGATCCGGTCGAGGCGGTAGCGCACGGTGTGGCGGTGGGTGAAGAGCGTGCTCGCCGTCGCGGCCAGGTTGCAGTCGTGGCCGAGGTAGGTGGAGAGCGTTCCCACCAGCTCGGTCTGGTACTGCTCGTCGTAGCGCACGAGGGGCGCGATGGTCTGGTCGTAGAAGGAGATCAGCTCCTGCGGCCGGTCGGCGAAGATCTGGAAGAGCAGCTTGTAGGTGCCGGTCTCCTCGAAGGTGACCACCTCGCCGACGCGGCCGAGGCGCTCGCCGATGGCGAGGGCGAGGCGCGCCTCGTCGAGGGCGGCGCCGAGCCGCTCGGGCTCGGGCGTGTAGCGCGAGAGCGCCAGCGTCAGGGCGAGGCCCGGCACCGTCTCGCGGGTCGCGCCGAGCAGGCGCTTGCCGAGCGTGAAGGCGAGCGCCCCGATCTCCTCGTGGCTGAGCTCCCCGGCGCCCGCCGGGGTCGGGGGCAGCAGGGCGAGCAGGCGGCCCTCGTTCCAGTCGACCAGGGCCCGCGGCCAGTGGATGTCCATCGCCGCGCGCGCCTGCTGCAGGAAGCGGCGCACCAGCCGGGGGTCGGTGATGACGCGGCCCTCGGTGTGCGGGTCCTGGAGCTTGCCGATGAGCGCCACCGCACCGCCCGACAGGTCGGCGCCCAGGTGACGCGCCCGCCGCACCAGCGACTCGCGGCTGACGGCCTCGCCGGCCATCAGCTCCTCGATCAGGTCGCCGCGCAGGCGCGACTCGGTCTCGGTGCGCACCTCCTCGCGCGCCCGCTCCATCGCCGAGGCCTCGGCGACCTCGTCGAGGATCCCCTGGCGCGCGGCTGAGACCGGCGACGGCACCCAGGCCACGAGCACGCCGATCACCCCGCCCGAGGGGCCGTGCACCAGCTCGCGGCTGATGCCCTCCATGGACTCCTCCACGAACGGCCCCACCACCGAGGCCGGCCCGTGGCCGCGGGCGCGGACGACGGCCGCCTCGAGGAAGGCCTCCTGCTCGTCCGACAGGCCGGCGGCCCCGCGCAGGTCGAGATAGTCGTCGAGGATCGCGACCGGGGCGCTCAGGAGCTCGCTGGCCGTGGTCGCGAGACCGGGGTAGCCGCGGCCCTCCATCAGCGGGGCCCGCAGCGCGAGGCGGGCGCGGGCGGCGCCGGCCGAGCCCGTGCCGCCGGCGATGGCGCCGGCCATGGCGGCGAGCACCGCGCCCCAGGGGGCGGCCGAGGGCAGCACGATCACCGGCACGCCCACGTCGCCGGAGGGCGGCTGGCGGCAGACCACGCCGACGCACCCCGGCGGCAGCACCTCGGGCGGCCCGCCCGGGCTCACCACGACAGCGTCGATCTCCTCGGGCGCGTCGGCGTCAGCGACCACCAGGGCCGACACGGGACGGTCGAGTACGGCCTTCGGAGGCACCACGCGGGCTCCGCGCAGGGCGGGGAGGCCGAGCAGATCGGCGAGGAGCGTGCGGCCGTCCGGGGGCGCGGCCGAGCGGATGTCGGTGACCATCGTCAGGACAATGGGGCCGCGACCCGCCGGATTCAAGCCAACCGCCGCCCGAGGGCCGTTGTTTGTCCAGCGGGCGAAAGATCCGCGGCTGCGTTTGGCCCTCGGTCACAAAGCGCCGGGACGAGGCCGCGTCGTATCATCCGGCGCTGCCCTAGCCCAGAAAAGGAGGGCCATCCGCGCCATGCCGAGAGTTCGAGGAACAAACGTCGCCGCCGCTCAGTGGAGCCCGAACGGTTCGATCACGTTCGGTGACCTGACCATCCCGGGGACCTCCGTCTACGGGTCCAACGTCTTCGGACCCGACGAGCAGCGCCAGCGCCTGCCGAAGACCATCTTCCGCCAGCTCCAGGCGACGATCGATCGCGGCGAGCCGCTCGATTCCGGACTCGCGGACGCAGTGGCCCTGGCCATGAAGGACTGGGCGCTCGAGAGGGGCGCCACCCACTACACCCACTGGTTCCAGCCGCTCACCGGATCGACGGCCGAGAAGCACGACTCCTTCTACGGCCCGGTCGGCGACGGCACGTCCATCGCCCAGTTCAGCGGCAAGGAGCTGATCCGGGGCGAGCCGGACGCGTCGAGCTTCCCGAGCGGCGGCATCCGCGCCACCTTCGAGGCCCGCGGCTACACCGCGTGGGACCCGACCAGCCCCGCCTTCATCATGGAGAACCCCAACGGGGCGTATCTGTGCATCCCCACGGCGTTCGCGTCGTGGACCGGCGAGGCGCTCGACACCAAGATCCCGCTCCTGCGGTCCATGGCCGCCCTCAACAAGTCGGCCCTGCGCGCCCTGGCCCTCTTCGGCGACACCCCCGAGCGCGTCTACACGACGATCGGCCCGGAGCAGGAGTACTTCCTGATCGACGAGCAGTTCT
>JAEMRL010000037.1:7445-10985 GCA_016463385.1 Thermoleophilia bacterium | reverse complement strand
GCAGATCGCGTCGATCCGGGCCGCGTCACCGATCGCCGCCCAGTCGTCCGGCGCCGCCGCCGGGGTCCATCCGTCCATGTCCACGACGCGGGCGAGGAGCCGCCAGGCCTCCATCACGCCGTCCGGCCGGGCGCGGCCGACGCCCTTCGGGCGGTATCGCGGCGCGCGGACGCCGAGCCAGGCGGCGCGGTAGTCGGCCAGGTCGATGGCCGGCGCGTCCTCCGGCCGGCCCGTCTCCCAGGCGATCTGGCGCAGCACCTGGTCGGGCAGCGCCTCAACGACCCGCCGGCCGCCGCCGGAGAGGCGGCCGGCGAGGGCGACCCCGCGGGCCCCGCCGAAGACGGTCTCGAGCCGGCGGGCCGACACCGGGAAGGCCGGGACGTCGCACCACGACAGCACCACCTCGGCGTCCCTCCGGCCGGCGCCGCCGTGCACCGCGAGCGGCGCGTCCACCACGACGGTCGGCGCGCCCTGCGCCTCGACGAGGGCGAGCACCTCGGCGTCGTCCCCGGCCTCCTCCAGGGCCCGCAGGCGGGCCGAGGAGTCGAGCCGCGCCACCACCGACCGGCGCGGCGACGACACCAGATCGAGGTGGGCGAGCAGGTGCAGTCCGGCGACGTCGCTCATGGCCGGGGACGCTACCTCGCACGGCCCGCGCTGGACGCACGCGGGCGCATCCCACTACTCTCCGGCGGATGAGAGCCCGGCCGACGACCTCCCGGAGAACCCCGTGAGCACGATCCTGCTGCTCGTCATCGCCCTTCTGGCGCCCTGGGTCGTGCACCTCGCCGCACCCCGCCAGCGGGCCCTCGCGCTGGTGGGCGTGATCGTGGTGTTCCTGCTCTACGGCATCTTCGCCGAGAACCCGCTCCTGAAGTGGGAGCTGTGGGCCGGCCTCGCCGCGGGCATCCTCACCGTCCTGTTCCTCGCCGGCGGCGCCGTGTCGTCGGGCCGGCCGCGCTCGGGCGGCTCGCGCCGTCCGCCGCGCGACTCCGGCTTCGACGACCCGAACGAGCCGACCGGCGAGATCTGAGCACCGCGCGCCGCGCGTGCGGCGCGCGCCCTACGGGTCGGTCGGGGAGAGCTGGGCGTCGATCAGGTCCTCCGCCCGGTCCGCGTCCTCGAGCAGCACCAGTCCGCGCCGGAGGGCCTTGACGCCGCCGGCCTTGTCGCCGCTCTTGATCAGGCTGATGCCGAAGGGCAGGAAGGCGTCGGCGTAACGGGCGTCCAGGCCGACGGCCCGCCGGCCCGCCGCGAGGGCCCCGGGCACGTCGCCGGCGGCCAGGAGCGCGTAGGAGTGGTAGCCGGCGGCGGCGGCGTCGGCCGGGTCGAGCCGCGCCGCGGCGGCGAACGCCGCGCGCGAGGGTGCGCTCTTGCCGAGCGCCGAGAGCGCCTGGCCGCGGCCGTACTCGGCGGCCGCCATGGTCGCGTCGCGCTTGCGGGCCCGGTTGAAGGCGCCGAGCGCCTGCTTCCACTTGTCCTGCTTGCCGAGCAGCTCGCCCGCCACCAGCTCGCCGGGCGCGCTCGTGCGCCACGCCTTCGGCCAGGCGGCCATCAGGGCACGCGCGTCGGTGAGCTTGCCCGTGTCGACGAGCTGACGCGCCTGGGCGACCGCGTAGGCGATGGCCCGCGGTTCGCGCTTCACGGCGACGGCGAGCGACTTCGCGAGGTCGGGGCCGGTCTCCCAGTCGGGCTTCGTGTCGACGGTCGTCGCGATCGTCGCGCCCTTGCGGACGTACTCGACGGCCACCGGGGTCTCGGAGAGGACCGCCCTCATCGCCGTGTCCCAGGCGCCCCGGGTGGCGACGGACTTCCCGCCGACCGAGGTGATCACGTCCCCGCGGCGCAGGCCGGCGGCGGCGACCGTCCCCTTGACCCCGACCACGGCGACGAGCTGGCCGTCGGCGGTGGTGCCCGCCTGGCCGCGGAACGCGCGCCACACGGGAACCGTGTAGGCGTCGAACAGGCCGTGCGGCTCGGTGAGCTTCAGGCGGAAGGGGGCCTCGACGGCGGGGGAGACCCGCCCCTGGTCGTCGGCCGCCTGGAGGCGCACCCGGTAGTTGCCCGCCAGCATCTGGAAGCCGGCGCTGTCGACCGCCTCGACGCGGATGTAGGCGCGCCCGGCGGGCCGCGCGGCGGCGTCGGTGCGCGTCTGCACCACCCGGCCGCCCGAGGCCGCGATGACCTGGATGGTCACCTTGGACCGCGTGGCGAGGCGGAGCCCGACGAGGAAGCGGGCGTGGCCCTGCTGCGCGGCGATCGTGCGCGGCAGCCGCAGCGAGTCGATCTTCGGCGCCGCGGCCGCGGCGGGCGCGGTCGTCGTGGGGGCGGGGGCCTGGGCCGAGGCGACCGGGGCACCGATCACCAGGACGGCCCCCGCGATCAGGGAGGCCACTGTCACGGGTCTCAGCACGCGGGCCACCCTAGCAGCGCCCCCGCGGGGCCCCCACGGCGGAGGGTTCCCGCCGCGCGGACGCCCGGAGTAGAGTGCCGCCCGTCCATGGCCGAGCAACTCGCCCCCCTCGAGGTGATCGAGCGAACCCGGCGTGGCGAGCACGTCGACGCGGCGAGCGTCGAGTCGTTCGTGCGCTCGTGGATCGACCGCACCACCGCCGACTCCCTGATGGCCGCATGGTGCATGGCCGCGTGTCTCACCGGCATCGGCCGCGAGCAGGTCGAGGCCCTGACCCGCGGCCTGATCGCCTCGGGAGAGCGGCTCGAGCTCGCGACCCTCGGGCCGACCGGCGACGTGCAGTCGACCGGCGGCGTCGGCGACACCGCGCCGCTCGTGGCCGCGCCGCTCGCCGCGTCGCTGGGGGTGCGTGTCGCGACCATGGGCGGCCGGGGCCTCGGCCACGCGGCGGGCGCCATCGACAAGCTGGAGGCCATCCCGGGTTTCGAGGCCGACCTGCCGCTCGCGCGGTTCGTGCGCCAGGTGCGCGACACCGGCATCGCCGTGGTCTCCCAGAGCGCGCGCCTGACGCCCGCCGGCCGGCGGCTCGAGGCCCTGCGCGACGCGACCGGCACGACGCCCGCCGCCGGCCTGGTCGCCGCGGCGGTGATGAGCCGGGCGATCGCCGGCGGGGCCGGGGCGATCGCGCTGGAGGTGACCCACGGTGAGGGCGCATACCTCGCCGACGCGCGCGAGGCCGGGGACGCCGCGGAGCTGATGGCGTCGCTGGCCGGTCCCTGGGGGCGCCACGTCCGCTGGACCGCCGCCGCGATGGACACGCCCCAGGGCCGCTCGATCGGCAACGCCCTCGAGGTGCGCGAGGCCGCCGAGGTGCTGCGCGGCGGCGGTCCGGACGACGTCCGCGAGCTCGCCGTCGCGCTGGCCGGCGGGCTCGCCGAGGCCGCCGGCGTCGTGGCCGAGGGGGAGGGGCGCGCCGAGGCCGCCGCGGCGCTCCGCGACGGGCGCGCCCTGGCGAGCGCCGAGCGCTGGGTCGAGGCGCAGGGCGGCGACGCCGCGGTCTGGAGCGACCCCGGGGCCCTGCCGATGGCGCCGGTCCGCATCGACGTCACCGCCCCGGTCGCGGGCCG
>JAEMRL010000037.1:0-7435 GCA_016463385.1 Thermoleophilia bacterium | reverse complement strand
GCCCTTCCGGCGCGCGCGCTCGGAGAGGTCGCCCGGTGGCTGGGGGCCGGGCGGCTGCACCCCGACCAGTCGATCGACCCGGTCGCCGGGGTCGAGCTGCGCGCGGTGCTCGGGGAGCGCGTCGGAGAGGGCGACCCGGTCGCGGTGATCCACGCGCGCGACGACTGGGCCGGCGAGCGGGCGCGCGCCATGGCCGCCGAGTGCATCGTGGTGTCGGAGGATCCGGCCGAGGCCGGGGAGGGGGGTGGGGACGATGCCTGAGCTGCCCGAGGTCGAGACGATCCGCGCACAACTGGCCGACCGGATACCGGGCCGGACGTTCGCGGCCGTCGAGGTGTTCGACCCGAAGCTCGTGAGCCCGGAGGAGCCGGAGGACGTCATCGCCCGCCTGGTGGGCCGGCGCATCGACTCGGTCGGGCGGCGCGGCAAGTACCTGCTGATCGACCTCGACTCGAGCGAGACGCTCGCCGTGCACCTGCGGATGACCGGGCGCCTGCACTGGACCGCGGGCGCGCCGGTCGAGGAGGAGCGGTTCCTGCGCGCGCGCTTCCACCTCGACGACGGCAGCACGATGACCTTCGGCGACATGCGGCGCTTCGGCCGCGCGTGGATCGTCTCGGGCTCGCCGGCCGAGGTGGAGGACTACTGGCGCGCGCGGGTGGGGGTCGAGCCGCTGACGCCCCGCTTCACCGCCCGCGTGCTCGAGGACCTGCTCGAGGGACGCCGCGGGCCGATCAAGGCCGTGCTGCTGAACCAGGCGCTCGTCGCCGGGCTCGGCAACATGTACGTCGACGAGGCCCTCTACCAGGCGGGCGTGCACCCGCTGCGCCCGGCGGGCTCGCTCGATGCCGCCGAGCTGCGCCGGCTGCACCGGGCCATCCGCGACCGGCTCGCGGCCGCGGTGGAGGCCGGCGGGGCCTCGATCGACAGCTATCGCGACTCGCTCGGGGAGAAGGGGACGATGCAGGACCTGCTGCGCGTGCACCTGCACGCGGGGGAGCCGTGCCCCCGCTGTCGTACGACCATCGTCAAGACGCGGGTGGCGCAGCGCGGCACGTACTTCTGCCCCCGCTGCCAGCCGGCGCCCGCGCCATGGTGAGCGCCGTCGAGGGCGTCCGCGTGGGCCACTGGACCGACGCGGAGGCGGGCACCGGCTGCACCGTCGTCATCCCGCCGCCGGGCACGGTCGGCGCCGTGGAGGTGCGCGGCGGCGGACCGGCCACCCGCGAGACCGAGCTCCTCGGCCCGCTGTCGTCGGTGATGGACGTCACGGCCCTGCTGCTGACGGGCGGGAGCGCGTTCGGCCTCGCCGCCGCCTCGGGGGTGGTGCGCTGGTGCGAGGAGAACGGGCTCGGCCACGAGACCGGCATCGCCCGCGTGCCGATCGTCCCCGCCGCGGCCGTCTTCGACCTCGGCATCACCGGCAACGCCCGCCGCCCCGGGCCCGACGAGGGCCATGCGGCCTGCGTGGCCGCGGCGCCCGGGCCGCACGCGGTCGGCAGCGTCGGGGCCGGCACCGGCGCCACCGTGGGCAAGCTGCGAGGCCAGAGCGGCTGGTGCAAGGGCGGCCTCGGCGCGGGCGCGCGCACCCTCTACGACGGTGTCTCGGTGGCCGCGCTCGCCGTGGTCAACGCATGGGGCGACGTGCTCGACGAGACCGGCGCGGTGCTCGCGGGCGCGTTCGACGAGGAGCGGGGCTTCCTGGTCGCATCCGAGCGGGTGATCGACTCACCGCCGCAGCACCCCCGCCTCGCCGCGCCGACGGCGACGACGCTGGTCTGCGTGGTCACCGACGGGCGCCTCACCCGCGCCGAGGCGGCGATGGTCGCGCGGATGGCGCACGCGGGCATGGCGCGCGCCGTGGCGCCCGTGCACACGCCGATCGACGGCGACGCGGCCTTCTGCCTGGCGACGGGCGCCCGCCCCGTGAGCGTCTTCGCCTGCGGCGTCGCGGCCGCCGAGGCGACGGCAGAGGCCATCCGCGACGCGGTCCGCCGCGCGACCCCGGTGCGGGGCGTCCCCACGGCCGCCGACCGGCGCCGCGCCGTTCCCGGCTAACCTCCCGGAACCGCCGACCCCGACGAGGACCCCCGCCCCGTGCCGGACATCACCGCCCCGATCGTCAACTTCGCCACCGACCAGGTGGGCGCCTACGGCGTGCTGGCGGTCTTCATCCTCATGATCCTCGAGAGCGCCTGCATCCCGGTGCCGAGCGAGGCGATCATGCTCTACGGCGGCTTCCTGGTGAGCCAGGGCGACGAGAGCCTGTTCATGATCGTCGCCGCCGGCGTGGCGGGCAACGTGATCGGCTCGTGGATCGCCTACGCCGTGGGCCGATACAAGGGTCGCGAATGGGCGCTGCGCTGGCACTGGCTCCACATCACGCCCAAGCGCCTCGACTCGGCCGACCGCTGGTTCGCCCGCTACGGCTCGTGGGCGGTGCTGATATCCCGCTGCCTGCCGATCATCCGAACCTTCATCTCGTTGCCGGCGGGGATCGCGCGGATGCCCTTCTGGCGGTTCACGATCCTGACCCTGATCGGCTGCATCCCCTGGGTGCTCCTGCTGGCCCTCGCCGGGCGCGCGGTGGGCGACAACTGGGAGGACCTGCAGCACCAGCTCCACTACTTCGACTACGTCCTGGTGGTCGGCATCCTCGGGGGCGCGGTCTACCTGCTGATGCGCCAGCGCCGGCGGCGGCGCGAGGCGCCCGACACGGCGCTGGCCGAGGAGTAGGCCCATGGAACCCGAGGCGATGAAGGCCTTCGCGCGCGAGCGCGTCGAGGTGCTCTTCAACCGGGGCGAGATCGACCGGGTCGAGGAGTTCGTCACCGCGGACTTCGTCAACCACGAGGCCTGGCCCGGCGAGGACCCGGGCTACGAGGGCTTCCGCCTGCGCCTCGGCCGTCTCCGCACCGGCGTGCCGGACATCCGCATGGAGATCCACGAGGTCGTGGCGGGCGACGACCTGGTGGCCTACCGCGCCACCCTCTCGGGCACCCACCTCGGGGAGTTGCTCGGCATGGCCCCCACGGGTCGCCGCTTCCGCGTGCAGCACATGCACATGCTGCGGATGCGCGACGGGCGCTCCAGCGAGCACTGGGCCACGCGCGACGATCTCGGGATGCTGCAGCAGCTCGGCATCATCCCCTCGCCGGCGCCCGCCCTCAGCCCGCCCCGCGAACAGCGCTAGGCGGCGTCGATGCCGAGCATGGCGTCGAGCTGCCCGGCGTCGTGCAGGGCCTTCATGTCGTCCCAGCCGCCGATCGGCGTGTCGCCGATCAGGATCTGGGGCACCGTGTAGCGGCCGGTGAGGGCGACCAGCTGGTCGCGGACGGCCGGGTCGCGCCGGTCGACGTGGATCTCCTCGAAGGGCACGCCCTTCTGATCCAGGAAGCGCTTGGCGCGCGTGCAGTAGGGGCAGGCGTCGCCGGTGTACATCCGGATGTGTGGTGTGGTCATCGCCGGATCGTAGCGAGGCGGGTGATCCGAGCGCCTTGCCACACTCATCCCATGCCGGCGACCTACGAGACCGAGGCCGTCGTCCTCCGGAGCATCCGGTACTCGGAGGCCGATGCCGTGCTGGCGCTCTCCACCCGTGAGAAGGGCCGGGTCTCGGCGATCGCCAAGGGCGCCCGCAAGACGACCTCGCGCCTGGGCGGGCGGCTCCAGCCGGGGGTGCTCGCGCTGGTGAGCATCCACGAGGGGCGCGGCGACCTCGGCACGATCCGCGCCGCGTCGGTGATCGACGCCCACGCCGGCCTCTGGACCGAGGGCCACCGCCTCCAGTCGGCCGCCTGCGTGCTCGAGACCGTGATGCGCGTGATGCCCGAGTACGAGCCCTCGGAGGAGGCGTGGCACCTGCTGACGCGCACCCTGGCGCTGCTGGCCCGCGCCCCGGCGCCGCCGGGCCCGGCCCGCCTGGACCCCCTCGTGCTCGGCTGCCAGGCCAAGCTCCTGGTGGTGAGCGGGCTGCTGCCGCTGCTGACGGTCTGCGCGCGCTGCGGCGCGGGGCCGCCGCTGCCGGCCTTCTCGGCGGCCTCGGGGGGCGCGGTCTGCGACGGCTGTGGCGCGGGGGCCGAGCCGGTGGAGCCCGGGGCCCTCGCGGCCCTCGCGCAGCTGGTGGGCCGCCCCCTCTCCGAGGCGGCCGAGGCGCTGCCGCGCGAGAGCGCCGCCGGGACCGAGCGGCTGATCGGCCTGGTCCTGCGCGAGCACCTCGGCGTGCGCCTGAGGTCGGCCGCGCCCCTCTGAGCTAGGGGGAGGTCGGCGCGGTGCGGCGCGAGCGGCGCCGCGCGACCACCGCGAGCACCACGGTCCCGACGACCAGCACGGCGAGCACCACGTAGCTGGCGCCGCTCATCTTCTCCTCCACCGCGCGCCACTGCTCGTCGAGCGCCCAGCCGAGCCCGATCAGGGTGGTGTTCCAGATGGCGCTGCCGAGCGTCGTCAGCACCAGGAACTTCGGCAGGGAGTAGCGGGCGAGGCCCGCGGGCAGCGAGACCGTGCTGCGCACGAGGGGGATCGCCCGGCAGGCGAGCACCGTCGCCGAGCCCCAGCGGTCGAACCAGCGCTCGAGCAGCAGCAGGCGCTCGGGCGTGGCGCCGACGCGGTGCCCGTGGCGCGCCAGCAGCGCGACACCCCCGCGCCGCGCGGCGACGTAGAGCAGGAGGTTGCCGGCCAGCGAGCCCGCCGTCGCGGCGATGATGACCAGCGGGAACGAGAGCGTGCCCTCGGCGACGGCGAAGCCGACGAACGGCAGGATCGCCTCGCTGGGGATGGGGGGGAAGACGCACTCCAGGAACATCAGGGCGGCGAGGCCCGGATACCCGGCTGCGTCGATGACGTCGATGACCCAGTCGCTCACGCTGGGCCGAGGGTAGCAGCGCCCCCGGCGGCGGCCCCCGGCCGAAAGTCCAGGCCGCTCCGGTCCGCGATTTCACCCGGGGTGAAACGGCGCGGGGGTGATGACCGCTCACCCCGGCCGGGCGGAGGGTGCCTCCAGAGGACGTCCACGAGCGGAGGAACCGGCCATGAGCGCGGCGTACAGGATCACGGTGAGCGGGGTCATGAGCGAGAGGTTCTGCCAGGGGTTCCCCGGGCTGTCCCATCGCGCCGGCCCGGCTCGTACCATCCTGTCCGGCGACCCGCGCACGGCGCCTCCGCTCCACGAGGTGCTCGCCCGGCTCGACAACCTCGGTCTCGAGGTCCTGTCGGTCGAGCGCCCGTCCGGAACCGCACACACCACCCTGGAGGCCTGAGATGTCACGCCTTGCCGCACTCGCCACCCACCGCCCCTGGCGGATCATCCTGATCGCGATCGCCTTCATGGCCGTCGCCGTGGTCGTTGGAGGCCCGCTGACGGCCAACCTCACCAGCGCCGGGTTCGAGGACCCGGACGCCGAGTGGGTCCAGGCGCGCGAGTCGCTCGAGCGGGCGAGCGGCGCCAACCCCGGCCCGGGGCTGATCGCGCTCGTCGAGCCCGGCACCGACGTCACCACCGGCGCGGGCCGCGCCGAGGTCGAGCGGGTCGCGGCCGTGGTCGCCGACGATCCGGCCGTCGCCCAGGTGGTCACGGCGTTCAACGGCGGGGGCGAGGCCCTCGTCTCGAACGACGGCGACGCCTCCTATATCGCGGCCTTCTTCACCCCGATCAGCGACGACGCCGCCGAGGATGCGGCGGAGCGGATCGGCGAGGCGCTCGCGGGCGAGCCGAACGTCCGCCTGGGCGGGGCGGCCGTCGTGGGCAAGGAGGTCGGCACGATCATCGGCGAGGACCTCGCCAAGGCCGAGATGCTCGCCTTCCCGCTGATCTTCCTGCTGTCGCTCTGGGTCTTCCGGGGCGTCGTGGCGGCGCTGCTGCCGTCGCTGATGGGGGCGCTCGTGATCTTCGGGTCGTTCCTGTCGATCGGCCTCTTCAACGAGGTGATGACCCTCTCGGTCTACGCCCTCAACCTCGCGATCGGCCTGAGCCTCGGCCTCGCCATCGACTACAGCCTCCTGATCGTCTCCCGCTACCGGGAGGAGATGGCGCTGCACGGCCCGGGCCGCACGGCCCTGCGCCGGACGCTGCAGACCGCGGGCCGCAGCGTCCTGTTCAGCGCGGTCACCGTCGCGGCGGCCCTCGCCGGGCTGATGGTCTTCCCGCAGCGCTTCCTGTTCTCGATGGGCATCGCCGGCGTGATGGTGGCCATGGTCGCGGCCGCCGTCGCCCTGGTGGTGCTGCCGGCCGTGCTCGCGCTGCTCGGCACCCGGATCAACGCCCTCGCCCCCAAGGCGTGGCGCCGTCACAGCGAGGAGGCCCACAAGGAGGTCACCTCGGGCTTCTGGTACCGGCTCTCGCGTGCGGTGATGCGCCGTCCCGGCATCGTCGCCGCGGCGACCTCGCTGGTGCTCGTGGTCGTCGCCCTGCCGGCCTTCGGCATCAACTTCACCTCGGTGGACGCCAACGTCCTGCCCACCAGCGCCAGCGCGCGCCAGGTGTCCGACGTGATCGCGGCCGACTTCCCCGAGGACCGCAGCCAGCCGATCTACATCGCCGTGGACGCCCCCGACTCGCCCGAGTCGCAGGCCGCCCTGACCGCCTACGCCGCGGAGCTCGGCGCGCTGCCGGGGGTCGTCGCGGTGACGCCGCCGGCCGTCGTCGGCGAGAGCACCTGGCGGCTCGACGTCTTCGCCGCCGAGGAGGGCCTCGCCCCGCAGACGCAGGCGCTGGTGCGCGACATCCGCTCGGCGGAGTCGCCGTACCCGGTGCTGGTGGGCGGCCTGTCGGCGAGCTTCGTGGACCAGAAGGACAGCATCGCCGCGCACCTGCCCTGGGCCATCGCCCTGATCGCCTCGACGACGATCATCGCGCTCTTCGTCATGACCGGCTCGGTGCTGCTGCCGATCAAGGCGGTCCTGATGAACCTGCTCACCCTCGGCGCCACGCTCGGCATCCTGGTCTGGATCTTCCAGGACGGGCGGCTCGAGGGGCTCCTGAGCTATGACAGCGTCGGGGCCCTCGACCTGACCCAGCCGATCCTGCTCGGCGCGATGGCCTTCGGGCTCTCCACCGACTACGCCGTGTTCCTCCTGTCGCGCATCAAGGAGGCCCACGACGCCGGCGCCGACACCAGCGACGCCGTCGCGCTCGGCCTGCAGCGCACCGGCCGCATCGTCACGGCGGCCGCCCTGCTCTTCGCGATCGCGATCGGCGCCTTCGCCACCTCGCGCATCACGCTGATCAAGGAGCTCGGCGTCGGCACCGCGCTGGCCGTGCTGATCGACGCGACGATCATCCGCGCCCTGCTGGTGCCCTCCCTGATGGCCCTGCTCGGCAAGTGGAACTGGTGGGCGCCCGCCCCGCTGCGCCGCCTGCACGACCGGATCGGCTTCAGCGAGAGCGGCCCGGTCGAGGACGAGACGGGCCCCCGCCCGGCCAGCGCCTAGCCGTCCC
>JAEMRL010000387.1 GCA_016463385.1 Thermoleophilia bacterium | reverse complement strand
CGTGCACGGCGCGCGCGGCGCGCTTGGAGAGGATCCGGCGCCCGGCGCCCGCCACGCGCGTGCGGTGCAGGGCGTAGGCGTCCACCTCCTCGGGGCTCATGGTGCCCATGTGGTACCGCACCACCACCCGTTGGGCGACCTGCGGCTGGCGCTCGATGCGCCCGGTCAGCTCGGGCTGGCCGAGCAGCACCACCGGGGCGCCGGGGCCGTCCGAGCCGCGGTTGGTCAGCAGCCGAACCTCGTCGAGCGCACGGGTGTCCAGGCGCTGCGCCTCGTCGATCGCCAGCACCACGCGCCGACCCTCGTCGGCCACCTCGGCGAGCCGGTGCCGCACGAGGCCGGCCAGCCGTGCCGCCGATCCGCCTGCGGGCTCCGCGCCCATCGCCGGCAGCACGGCCGCGAGCAGCGCGGCCGCCGTGCGCGGCGGGTTCGCCACCTCGGCCACCGCGAAGCCCTCGCCGTCGAGGGTCTGGCGCAGCGTCTGGGCGAGCAGGGTCTTGCCCGAGCCGATCTCGCCCGTGATCGCCACCAGGCCGCCGAGCTGGGTGATGCCGAACAGGATGCGGGCGAGGCCCTCGCGGTGGTCGGTGCGCTCGAAGGCGAAGCGCGGATCGGGGTCGAGCTGGAACGGCGCCTCGGCGAGACCCCAGTGCGCGAGATACGCCGGCGCGGGGGCGCTCACGCGGCCGACTCCAGCAGCAGTCCCTCGCGAAGGCCGGCCTGGCTCACCCGCAGGTCGTCGAGATCGAACGAGCGCCGCACCGCCTCGAGGGCCGCCGCGCCCGCGAGGGACAGGCGCACCCGGGCGGCCTCGAGCCCGGTCTCCTCGGCGAGGTCCTCCGAGTGCGACGCAGCGAGCCGCTCGACCGCGCGCACCAGGGCGTCGCGGTCGAGGACGTCCGTGCCGGCGAGGGTCATCAGCGCGACGGCCGATCCGCCGGCGGCGAGGGCCTCGCGCCCGTGCGCGGGCACCGTCACCGGATCGATCATCTCGCGGACCGCCGCGATCATCGGCTCCAGCAGGTCGATGGCGGGCGGATCGGACGGCGCGAACCGCTCCGTCAGCGAGCGCACGCCGATGGGGACGGAGGTGGCCCAGCGGAGGCGACCGCCCTCGCCGCCCATAAGCTCGAGGCTGCCGCCGCCGAGGTCGATGGCCAGCAGCGGGTCGGGTGCTCCCGCGGCGACCATGCCGCGGAAGGCGAGCTCGGCCTCCTCGGGGCCCGAGAGCACCCGGGGCGTCACGCCGGAGGCCAGCTCGAGGCGCTCGAGCAGCTCGGAGGCGTTGCCCGCCACGCGGGCCGGGGCGGTGCAGGCGACGACGATCCGCTCGACCCCGAGCGCGCGTGCCTCGGCCACCATCTGGCGCACGGTCAGCTCCACGAGGTCGAGGCCGTGGGCGCGGATCCGCCCTCCCGGCTTCAGGCCGGCGCCGAGCGCGGTCATCGCGCTGCCGCTGGCGATCGGCTCCACCCGGCCGTCGAACGCCCGCGCAACGAGCAGGCGCGTCGTGTTGGTGCCGACGTCGATCGCCGCGATCGGGGCGGGGGGAGGCACGAGATCGTCGGTCCGCGAGGTCATCAGAAGTCGTTCCACGTCGGGGCGGGAGTGTAGCGCCGCCCTGGCGTGGCCAGGCCCGTTCACACGTTTGTTACAGAGCGGCGGGGCGCGTCCTCGCGACGGTGCGCCGGCGCGCGACGGCGCGTGCCCGGACGAGCGCCAGGCCCGCGACGACCGCGCCCGCCAGGGCGAGCGTCATCTGCCCGGCGACGACGGCGCCGCCGCCCGGCGCCGAGGCCAGCGCGGCGAGCAGGAAGCCGGCGGTCAGCCCGAGCGCGTAGACGGCGATGGTCGCGGCGCTCGGAAGGCGCCGCCGCCGCGGCGCCGGGACCTCACGGAGGCGCGGCCGGGCCGGGGCGGCGGGCGCCTCGGCGAGCTGGTGGGTGCGAGCGGTTGCGTGCATGGGGGGAACTGTAGTTCGCCCCTCGGACGCGAACAAGTGTTCGGACGCGATCCGCTGTTGCGGCCGCTGCAACACCGCGTGCGCCGCTCCGACCTGCGAACTGGCGTTGCGCGGGGGTCCACGGGGGGGAATCCCCTACCTATGGGGGGGAGAATGGGTTGGCTGGTGGGGTGATGTGGGGTAACGTGGGGAAATGCAACGTCGGCTGCTCAGCGGGACGTACGAGTGCAAGCTCGACGACCGGTTCCGTCTGGCTATTCCCGCACGCATCCGCGAGCCCTTCGCGGCGGGCGCCACGGTGGGCTGGTGGATCGACGACTGCCTGATCGTCGTTCCCTCGCTGGAGTGGACCGGGCTCGTGGAGCGCACGTTCGGCACCATGAGCCTGTTCGACGACTCGGCCCGCGACATGAACCGCTTCATCATCGGCAGCGCCCTGCACCACGATCTCGACCGCCAGGGTCGCATCCCCCTCAGCGCGGAGCTGCGCGAGTACGCCGGCATCGACGGCGGCACCGTGAAGCTCGTCGGGGTGGGGGAGTACCTGGAGGCCTGGGATCCGGGCCAGCTGTCCGAGCGATTCGCCCGGCTCCGTCGAGAGGGGGTGTCCGTCC
The DNA here is from genome assembly GCA_016463385.1 of Thermoleophilia bacterium. Classification (GTDB taxonomy): domain Bacteria; phylum Actinomycetota; class Thermoleophilia; order Miltoncostaeales; family Miltoncostaeaceae; genus Miltoncostaea. The sequence goes on along the minus strand of JAEMRL010000387.1, from coordinate 209 downwards.
ATGCCAAGCGCCTTGCCGATCGAGTCGCGTAGGCCGCGCAGCGGCCACGAGCCCGTCCTCGCCGACGAGGTGGTCCGGATGCTCGGGCTGCGTCCCGGCGAGACCGTCGTCGACTGCACCTTCGGCGCCGGCGGCCACGCCCGCCGCCTGGCCCCCGTGCTCGGGGAGTCCGGCCGCTACATCGCGATCGACCAGGACCCGGAGGCCGC
>JAEMRL010000386.1 GCA_016463385.1 Thermoleophilia bacterium | reverse complement strand
CCACCATCGCGCGCGAGCTGGGGTCGCCGCCCTCCAGCCAGAGCTCGCGCAGCAGCCCGGCGGCGGCCGGGTCGAGGAACCAGCGCTCCCCGTGCTCCTCGCGCAGGTGCTGGCGCAGCGCGGCGGCGAGCATCCGGGCCCGCAGCTCGTCGGCGGGGGCGAGGCTGCCGAGGCCCGCGGCCAGCGACAGCTCGGCGGGCCAGGCCACGCCGACCGCGCGGGACATCAGGTCCGGGTCGGGACCGCCGCCGAGGCCGCGCGCCGCGGCGGCGGTCGCACGCAGTGACAGGAGCCGGGTCGCCGCCGCGCCCACCGCGATCGGCTCCGGGTCGGCCGCACCGAGCACCCGCCGCAGCCACTCCGGCTCGGCGAGCAGGCCCTCCATCAGCGCCGCATGCGCGAAGACGAGCGATGGGTCGCCGAGCGCCCGCGACTCCATCGGGAGCCGGGGCGAGACCCCCGCCCGCGCGAGCGCGCCGCCGGCGTCCCGCAGCGTCTCGAGCGCGCCCGCGACGCCGGCGGCCGACGAGCCCCGCGCGCCGCCGCCGCGGCTGCCCATCACCTCACGGGTGCGCCCCACGGCGGCCGCCACCGCCTCCGGGGGCAGGTCGGCCTCCAGGTCGGGCGCGCGCACGAGGCGCGGGAGGTCAGCCGCCTCGAGGGCCGAGGCGGGCGCGCCGAGGGCGGTCCGGGCCACCCGGTCGAGGCTCCGGGCGGCGATGTCGTCGGTCCCGTCGAGGATCCGCGCCGCATCGGCGGCGACGGCGGCGAGATCGAGGCCGGCGGCGCGGGCGATCAGCCCGGCCGCGGACGGGGCGCCGAGCGCGCGGGCGGCGTCGGCACGGCGCAGGGCCGCGTCGGACATCGGCCCGCGCAGGTGCTGGTCGAGCGCGCGCAGGCGGGCTCCCTGGAGCTCGCGGCGGCGTTCGCGATCGGGCTCGGCGGCGAGCAGGGCATCGACCTCGCCGAGTGTCACGGCGCCGCCCGGACCCCCCGCCACCAGGGGCGCGCGCAGCAGTTCGTGGATCCCGGCCATCTCGTCGGCGCTGGCGAGGCGCAGGTGCCCCTCGGCCGCGAAGCGCGCCAGCGCGCGCATCCGGCGGGGATCGCCGCCGTCGTAGGCCTCGAGGCCGGCGACGGCGCCGGCCGAGAACAGATGCGCGAAGGCCGCGTCGGCGGCCGGTCCCGGTGCCTCCAGGAACCGCTCGGCGTCGGAGCGGTACCCATCGAGGTCCGGTATGGGAGGGGGCACACCGACATACTAGGTCCATGGAGCGCCCTCGCCGCGACGACGTCCTCGAGCTCGACGTCCACGACCTCGCCTTCGGTGGCGCGGGCGTGGCGCGGCACGACGGCTACGTGGTCTTCTGCCGCGACACGGCGCCGGGCGACCACGTGCGCGCCCGCGTCGTGAAGGCGCGCCGCCGCTTCGCCGAGGCGGACCTCGTGGAGGTGGTCACCCCGGGCCCCGGGCGCATCGCGCCGCCGTGCCCGTACGTCCCCCGCTGCGGCGGATGCCGCCTCCAGCACGTCGAGTACGCGCTCGCGCTGGCGGCCAAGCGCGATCAGGTCGCCGAGCACCTCGCGCGCATCGGGCACCTCGAGGGCGTGGACGTGCGCGAGCCCGACGCGGCGATCGAACCGTTCGGCTACCGCAACAAGATGGAGTACTCCGCCGCACCCGGCCCCGACGGCGCGTTGCATCTGGGCTTCCACGTGCGCGGCCGCTGGGACGAGATCGTGGACGTCGAGGCCTGCCTGCTCGCGAGCGCCCTCGGCAACGCCGTGCGCGAGACGGTGCGCGCATGGGCCGTCGCCGAGGGTCTGACGCCCTACGACCAGCGCTCGCACACCGGCCAGCTGCGTCACGTGCTGGTGCGCGAGGGGGTGGCCACCGGGCAGGTGCTGGTCAGCGTCGTCACCAGCCCCGGGGTCGAGGAGCCGGTCGACCGCCTGCCCGCGGCGCTCACGGCGGCGCATCCCGAGGTGGTCGGCCTCGTCCACTCGGTCAACGACGGCGTGGCCGAGGTCACCTCCGGCCTGCCGACCCGCCTCGTGCACGGCCGCGACTGGATCGAGGAGCGGGTCGCCGGCGTCACGCTGCGCCTGTCGGCCGCCGCCTTCTTCCAGACCAACACCCGTATGACCGAGACGCTCTACGCCCGCGTCGCCGAGGCTGCCGGCCTCGACGGGAACCAGGTGCTCTACGACCTCTTCGCCGGCGTCGGCAGCATCGGAATCGCTCTGGCGAAGGGCGCGAGGGAGGTCGTCGCGATCGAGATCGTGGAGGAGGCCGTCGCCGACGCCGAGCGCAACGCCGCCGCGAACGGGGTCGCCAACCACACCGCGATCGCCGGCGACGTCGGCGTGGTGCTGCGCGAGCGCAAGGGCGAACTGCCCGAGCCGGACGTCGCGATCGTCGACCCGCCCCGCGGAGGCCTGGCCGGCCGCGCCATCCGCCGCATCCTCGAGCTCGCCCCGCCGACGCTCGTCTACGTCTCCTGCCAGCCCGCCACCTTCGCCGACAACGCCGCGAAGTTCGTGGAGGGCGGCTACACCCTGGAGTGGGTCCGCCCGGTGGACATGTTCCCCCAGACCCCCCACATCGAGGCCGTCGCCCGCTTCGTGCGCTGAGGTGAGCGTCCGACGGACGCTCCCTCGGGGCGGTCGGCGCCACGTGATCGTCTCCAGCGTCCGGAGGGCGCCGCGTCCAGGACGTGCGTCGACGCACTGATCTCCCTCTTGCGGGGAGATCAGGGCGACAAAATGACCCCTCGTCGGGGCCATTTTGA
>JAEMRL010000385.1 GCA_016463385.1 Thermoleophilia bacterium | reverse complement strand
TCTCGCACGCCGACCCCCCGTCGCCCGAGGCCGCAGACAAGGCCTGACTGACGGCCCTACTGCCGGAAGCTCCAGTTCCAGGCGTACTCCCCGTCGGCTCCTGACGCCGCCCGGCTTCCGCTTCCGCTGAAGACGCCCTCGGTCACGATCTCGTGCGCCTTCGTGATGTCCATCAGCGCGACGGCGAGGAGCGGCCACTTTCCGGTCCTCCCGTTGTCCTCCGGTGCGACGCAGTTCGACAGCACGGTGTCGAGCGCCGCGCTGCCGGCGCCCATGAACAGCCGGTACGTGTCGGGGTCGCCTTCGGTGATCGAGAGCGCGAGCACGTCCGGCCCGCCGTTCAGGCCGGCGGCGCTGAAGGAGCCCTGCCCGCTGATCGTGCAGTCGCCGGTCGATCCGCTGATCCGGCCCGTGAGCGTCCCGCTCCGGACCCGGTAGGTGACGGGCATCCCCAGGCGCGCCGGAATCGGCACGCCGCCGATCGTCGTCTGCGGCACGAGCTCGACGGCCCCCTCCCAGCTGATGCGGATGTCCACCGGCGCGACGGGCAGCTTGGAGTAGTCGACGGATCCGCTGAACTGCCCCGCGATCGGCGGGGGCCGCTCGCACAGGAGGTCGACCAGCTTGGGCACGAGCGCGGCCTCGAGATCGAAGAATCTGTCGGCGGGCCCCTCGACGCTCGCGCGTCCGAGCGTCCGGTTGTTGCTCCACCGGTAGACCTCGGCGCTGATCGTCATCCGGTCGCCGGTGACCGAGATGCGGCCGCGGATGCCCCTCGTTGGCCGGATCCGCAGGCCGGGCCGGATCGCGGTCGCGGGATCGACGAGTCCGCTACGCGCCAGTCGGAGCTCCGCCTGGTAGGCGGCCTCGAACCGCGCGCCCGCCTCGACGACGGTGATCGTGCACCCGGCTCCGGCGTTGGCACCGACGATCTCCGTGACCAGCATCTCGCCCATGGCGCGGTTGAGCACGGCGACATCGCCGGTGCCACCGGTGAACGCTCCGTCCCGGATCCCGACGATCGGGCTCACGGTGGCCTGGGTGGCGCGCTTGCGTCCGGCCCGGATCGTGACCGCCTTGCGCTGGCCGCGCGCGACCCGCACCCGGGTCGCCGCGGGACGGACGAGGGGGCGACCCGGCGCGACGACGGTCGGCAGGAGCACGTAGGCGCCCTTCGGCACGGTGAACCGGTAGCGGCCCCTCGGGTCGGTGACGGCGCTCGCCACGATCCGGCCGGTCTGGGCATCGACGGCGCGGACGATGGCCTCACCCGCCCCCTTGGCCGGAACTGGCGTCCCGGTCAGCCGGCCGGAGATCACCGAGCCCGCCCCGCTCGCGGGCAGCGCCCCAAGGAGCGCGACCGCGACGAGGATCCCGATCGACACCCTGCGCCGAACCGCGGCCCGCATGCGACCTCCGTGAGACGGGGGGCGAGCGTAACGCCGCCCGTCGGGACCGGTCAAACCGGCCCTGCCACGGAAGAAGGGGGAAAGGGGGCGGCCGTCCCGGTCGGCCGCCCCCCACGCGCTACTGGTCTCCCCGGTCCTCCGCGTCGTGCTCGCGGAGGCGCAGAGCTCCGGTCATGACGAGCGCCAGCAACGGCACTCCACCGGTGTGCGGCACCAGGGCGGTGGCGTACCCGTCCCGGGGTGTGTCCTGGTCGGTCATGGCTCCTCCTGGTCCGTCGCTTGCCTCAGTGCGACCAGGTTGGAGCACGGCGCGCGCGCCGTTTACCGACATCGGGCCGAACATCGCGCCCCTCCGACCCGCCCTGCGGGCGGATCAGTCGTCGATGCTGATGTGCCCCGGCTGGGAGGCGACGCGCGCGAGCCAGGCTGCGATGGCCGGGAAGGGGCGCATGTCGATGCCGGCCTCGTCGGCCACGTGCGTGTAGGCGTAGAGCGCGATGTCGGCGATCGTGAAGCGCTCGGCCACGAAGTAGCTGCGGGTGCTCAGGTGCAGTTCCATCGCCTGCAGCGCGCGCCGGCCACCCTCCTGCTTCGTGGCGAGGGCCTTCGGGTCGATCTCCCCCAGCCCGCCGAGGTGCAGCCAGAAGCGGGCCACCGCGATGTTCGGCTCGTGCTCGTACTGCTCGAAGAACATCCACTGCAGCACCTGGGCGCGCTCGAACGCGTCGGCGGGCAGCAGCGGCGTGCCCTCGGCCAGGAACCAGATGATCGCGCACGACTCGGCGAGGAAGCGCCCGTCGTCGAGGTGCAGCGTCGGGACCCGTAGCGCCGGGTTGGCGGTGCGCCCGATCAGGTTCTCGCGGTCGGAGCGGTCGGTGACGCTGATCTCGCGCCGCTCGTAGCGGATGCCGGTGCGCGCCAGCATCAGACGCACCTTGTAGCAATTGCCCGACCGCTGGGCGTCGTAGAGGAGCATCAGCCGACGACCGCCTAGAAGACCCGGATCTTCTCCCGCGAGAGGAAGAAGCCGTGATCACCCCGGTTGCGGCACGTGAGGCCGCTGCGTCGCGAGGTGCACGTGATCTTCCCCAGCGTGATCGAGGTGCCGTAGGCCAGGATGCGGATCTTCTGCCCCGGCGCCGGCAGGGCCGTGTCGCTGTGGCAGACGCCGCGCCCGCGCCCGGTGGGCCGCACCGAGAAGGCGTCGCCCCAGTCGAAGCGGCAGTTGGCCGGCTTCTTCGGCGGGGTGGCGGAGGTCTGGCGGATGTCGCAGCGCACCTCGGTGCGGTCGCCGATGCAGCCGATGTTGCGGCTGGGCGTGGCGAAGCTGGTGAGGGCCATCGCGCTCGCACTCCACACGAGCAGGGCCGACGCTGCGATCAGACCCGCGG
>JAEMRL010000036.1 GCA_016463385.1 Thermoleophilia bacterium | reverse complement strand
GGTTTCATGTGCCGCCGACAATAACCCACCGGGGGATTATTGTCGCGCGGCGGCGTCCCCCTCGGACGCGAGCCAGCCGGCGACGCCCGCGACGTTGGCCCCGGCCCAGCCGAGGCGACGCCACCGGGCGAGGGCGGCCGCGTCGCCGACCACGCGCTCCAGCGGGAGCCGTCGGGCGATCTCGCCCTCCAGGTCGCCCGACGCACGGCTCGCCAGGGCGGCCTCGCGCACCGCTACGAGCTGGCCGCGGGCGGCGTCGACCGCGGCGGCAGGATCGCCTGCGTCCCCGAAGTGGGAGATCACGATCCGCGCGGGCCCCAGCGATCCGATGCGGGCCAGGCTGGCATCCCCGGCGTCGAGGTCGATCTCCGAGGGCGGCAGTGCCGGATAGAGGCCGCCGCCCTCCATACGGACGCCGAGGGCGTCGCCGGCGATGACGGTGCCCGTCTCCTCGTCGAGGACGGACATGTGGTGCCGGGCGTGGCCCGCGGTCCCGATCATCCGCAGCACCCGGCCGCCGCCGATCGCGACCCGGTGGTCGTCCTCCGCCACCTCGATCCGTGCGGCGGGGGTGGGGTCGAGCCCGCCGTAGAGCGACCACCGTTGTCCGTAGACCGCCGCCGAGGCGGCCACCAGCCGCGCCGGCTCCGCCACATGGCGCGCGCCGCGCCGGTGCACGACGACGGTCGCCTCCGGGAACGCGGCGGCGAGGATGCCCGTCGCGCCGCAGTGGTCGAGGTGCACGTGGGTGAGCACGATCCAGCGCAGGTCGCGGGGCCCGAGGCCGGCCGCGGCGAGCGCCTCGCGGACGACGGGAGCCGAGGTGCGCGCGCCCGGGTCGACAAGGGCGGGCCGCGGACCGGTGACCAGGTACGCGGCCGTGACACCCGTGACGCCGCCGAGCAGGGTGTCGATCATCGCGATTCCGGGGGCGACCTGATGCACCGGCCGATCGTCGCATAGCCTTCGGGGCCGTGACCGACGATCGCCAGCGCGCGTGGGCCGCGGCCGGGGAGGCCGCCGCCGCGCACGTCCAGGACGGGATGCGCGTGGGCCTCGGCACCGGCCGCGGCCGCCCGGCCGGGATCCGTGCGCTCGCGCTGCGGGTCGCCGCCGGGCTGCGCTGCACCGGCGTTCCGACATCGGCGGCCAGCACCGCGCTGGCGCGCGAGCTCGGCATCCCCCTCGGCCGCCTGCGCGGCGGCCTCGACGTCGCCTTCGACGGCGCCGACGCCGTCGACCCGCGCGGCCTGGTGATCAAGGGCGCCGGAGGGGCCCTGGTGCGCGAGCGGATCGTGGCCGACGCCGCCGCGCGGTTCCTGGTGCTCGTGGACGGGCCGAAGGTCGTGCCGACGCTCGACGACTGGGGCACGCTGCCCGTCGCCGTCATCCCGTTCGGGGCCGGGAGGGTGGCCGAGACGCTCGCCGACCTCTCCCCCTCGCGGCGACGCGGCCTCAGCGACGACGGCCTCGCCATCCTCGACCTGCACCCTCCCGCGGGCGCCGACTGGGCCGCCGTCGCCGACCGGGTCGCGGCGGTCACCGGCGTCGTGGACCACGGCCTCTTCCGCGTCGACCTCGGGGACGTGCTGGTGGGACGGCCCGACGGCGGCTGCGACCCGGCGGGGCCGCCGGGGGGCGCCGCTACGATCCGGGGGTGACCGCCCCCTCCGTGACACTCGCGCGGGCCGCCGGCCGGCTCTCGCGACGGCTGGGGCGCGGCGGCGGCACGAGCCTGCCGGGGAAGATGCTGCTGAAGATGCGGCCGCAGGCGCTCGCCGAACTCGGCGGCGCGCTGCCGCGCGGCGTCACCGTGATCTCGGCGACGAACGGCAAGACCACGACCGCCCGGCTGGTGGCCTCCTGCGCCCGCGAGGCGGGCTGGGACCTGGTGGCCAACACCTCGGGAGCCAACCTGCTGTCGGGGGTCGCGACGGCGCTGCTGGACGCCCAGGGCCGCAGCCCCGCGCCCGAGGCGGGGCTGTTCGAGGTCGACGAGGCGGCCCTCGTCGAGGTGACGCGCCAGCTGCGCCCGCGCGTGCTCCTGCTGATGAATCTCTTCCGCGACCAGCTCGACCGCTACGGCGAGCTCGAGCACCTCGCCGCCCTCTGGGCCCGCATGGTCGCCGAGCTGCCGGCGTCGGCGGTCCCGGTGCTGAACGCCGACGACCCGGCGATCTCCGCACTCGGCGCGGGCCGCCACGGCGTGCTCACCTTCGGCATCGACGACCCGTCGGTGGCCCTCACCGCCCTCCCCCACGCCGCCGACTCGACGCGCTGCCGGCTCTGCTCGCACCCGCTCACCTACGACCTGGTGACTCTCGGCCACCTCGGCCACTGGCACTGCGAGGGCTGCGGCGCGGCGCGCGTGCGCCCGGACGTGCGCGCGACCCGTGTGACGCTGACCGGGGCCTCGGGGATCGCCGTCCGCATCGAGACGCCGCAGGGGCCGGTGGAGGCCGAGCTGCCCCTGCCCGGGCTGCACAACGCCTACAACGCCACCGCGGCCACCGCCGCCGCGCTGGCCATGGGCATCGAGCCGGATGCCATCGCCCGGGGCCTGGCGGCCAGCCCGGCGGCGTTCGGCCGGGGCGAGCGGGTGACGCTCGAGGGCCGGCGCCTGGTGCTGCTGCTGGCCAAGAACCCGACCGGCGCCAACGAGACCGTGCGCACCGTCCTGCTCGATCCGGAGCCGCCGCACCTGCTGATCGCCCTCAACGACCGCACCGCCGACGGCCACGACATCTCGTGGATCTGGGACGTCGACTACGAGCCCCTGCTGGAGCGCGCCGCGTCGCTCACGCTCACCGGCGACCGTGCCCACGATCTGGCCCTGCGGATGCGCTACGCCGGTCACCCCGCCGACCGGATGACCGTGATCCCCGATCCGGAGGCCGCGCTCGACCACGCGGTCGCCGCGACGCCCGAGGGCGGCACGCTCTACGTGCTGCCGACCTATACGGCCATGCTCGGCCTGCGCGAGACCCTCGTGCGGCGCGGCGTGGCGGAGGCGTTCTGGCGTGAGCGATGACGAGGCGCGGCGCTTCATGGCCGAGCACGCCCACTACGCGGACGACCTCCCGTTCTGGCGCGCGGCGGCCGACCGGCTCGGCTCGCCCGTCCTCGACCTCGGCGCCGCCGCCGGGCGGGTCTCGGTCGACCTGGCGCGCGCCGGACACCGCGTGTGGGCGGTCGACCGCTCCCCCGCGATGCTCGCGGAGATCGGACGCCGCCTGGCCGATGAGGATCCGGAGGTCCGCGCCCGCGTCACCACCGTGCAGGCCGAGCTCCAGGACTTCGCGGTCGCGGAGCGGTTCGGGCTGGTGCTGGTGGCGATGAACACCCTCCAGGTGCTCACCGACCCCGCCGACCGGCTCGCGTGCCTGCGGCGGATCCGCGCCCACCTCGCCGACGAGGGGGAGTTCATCTTCGACGTCGCCCTGCCCGACGTGGAGGAGATCACCGAATCGATCGGCGTCGAGCGCTCGGGAGGGCGCCACCGCGACCCCGCGAGCGGCGCGACCCTGGTCCATTCGGCCTGGTACGACGCGTGGGAGCCCGCCACCCGCACACTCGAGTTCACGCTGCGGATCGTCGCCCACGAGGGCGGGGGGACGCGCGAGACCCTCCGCCACCACCGGGTGCACCTCTTCAGCCCCGAGGAGATCGGCGAGCTGCTCACGCTCTCGGGGATGGTGCCGGTGGCCGTCATGGGCGACTTCGACGGCTCGCCGATCGGGCCCTACTCCGAGCGCCAGATCCACCGCTGCCGGGCGGTCCCCGCATGAGCGCCGGGATCCCGCCGCTCCGGCTCGGCCACCTCTACCCGGGCGAGATGAACATCTACGCAGACCGGGGGAACATCGCCGTCCTGCAACGGCGCCTGGAATGGCGCGGCCTCCGCCTCGAGGTGACGGAGATCGGGATCGGGGATGCCGTCGTGCCCGGGGCCCACGACCTCTTCTACCTGGGCGGCGGGCAGGACCGGGACCAGGCCGTCGTTGCAGAGGATCTCGCGCGCACGAAGGCCGACGCCCTGCTGCGCGCGGTCGCCGACGGCGCGGCCGGCCTCTGCGTCTGCGGTGGCTTCCAGCTCGCCGGCCACGGCTACACCGGCACCGATGGATCGCGGATGCCCGGCGTCGGCATCCTCGACCTCGACACCGTGGCCGGGCCGACCCGCCTGATCGGCAACCTCGTGATCGAGGCCGAGCTCGGGGGCGAGCGCCGCTCGGTGGTGGGCTTCGAGAACCACGCCGGGCGCACGCGGCTCGGCCCCGGCTCGCGTCCCCTCGGGACCGTCGTGCAGGGCCATGGCAACAACGGTGAGGACGGCCTCGAGGGGGGCGTCACGGGGCGGGTGATCGGCACCTACCTCCACGGGCCGCTGCTGCCGAAGAACCCCTGGATCGCCGACACGCTGATCGGCTGGGCGCTCGAGCACCGCACCGGCGCACCGGTGGCGCTGGACCCGCTGGACGACACGATGGAGGAGGCCGCGCACGCCGCCGCCGTCGCCCGCGCCACCCGCAGGCGCGGCCGCTGAGGCAGCCGGCGGTCGCCCGGAGCGCGGACGCGCTACCGTCGGTGGCGTGAGTCAGGTCACCCAACCCGATCCCTACGACCTCGAGCCGGGCGGCCTGGAGCCGCGCGACCTCGAGCGCCAGGGCCGCACCCGCGACTGGAAGCGCTGGATCGGCCCGCTGGCGCTGGTGGCGATCTTCGCCACGAAGCTGAAGTGGCTGTTCCTCGCCGTCACCAAGATCAAGTTCGTCGGCGCGGGCCTGTCGGCCCTGGTGTCGATCGGTGCGTACACGGTGATCTGGGGCTGGTCGTTCGCGGTCGGCTTCGTCGCACTCCTGTTCGTGCACGAGATGGGGCACGTGCTGCAGCTCCGGCGCGAGGGGATCCCGGCGAGCGCGCCCTACTTCATCCCCTTCCTCGGGGCCGTGGTCGCGATGAAGCGCATGCCCGACGACGCCGCCGCGGAGGCCCGCGTCGGGCTCGCGGGCCCGGTGCTCGGGTCGCTCGGCATCCTCGCCCCCCTCGCCCTCTGGGGCCTGACCGGCGACGAGCTGTTCCAGGCGCTCGCGTTCGTCGGCTTCTTCCTGAACCTCTTCAACCTGCTGCCGGTGCTGCCGCTCGACGGAGGGCGTGCGATGGCCGCGCTGTCGCCGTGGGTGTGGGTGGCGGGACTCGCCGCCCTGGCTGCGCTGATGGTGGTCTGGTTCAGCCCCATCCTGATCCTCGTGCTGCTGCTGGGCGGCACGGAGGTCTGGGGCCGGGTGAAGGCCTGGCGGGCGAAGGACCCCTCGGCGATGCGCTTCCACACCGTCGCCCCGCGCGACCGGGCGCTGATCCTCGCGACCTACCTCGGGCTCGTCGTCGTCCTGGCGGCCGGCGCCTGGGCGACGTACCTGCCGAAGACCTTCTAGAGCGGCTCCGGCTCCGGGCTTCACCCGGGACCCCTGGGTGCCGACGTAGAGAGGGTCGGGAATCGTCAGGGCTCGAGGAGACCGCATGGCCGAGGTGCTGGAGATCGAAGGGGTCGTGGTGAAGAAGCGCAGCCCCTGGGGTGTCTGGGTCCTCAACCTCGCGACCCTCGGCGTCTACGGCGCCGTGCACTGGAACAAGATCAGCATCGAGCTCCGCGACTACTCGGCCGCCGTCGGCCGTCCGTTCGGCAACAGCCCGCCCTTCGGCGCGCTCGCGCTCTTCCCGGGCAGCCTGCTGATCCTGCCGCCCCTGATCACGATCGCCGAGACCTCTCACCGGGTGCGGCGCCTGCAGTGGATGACGGCGCCCCTCGGCGGAGCGGTCTCCGAGGTGAAGACGCCCAACGCGGTCGTCCTCGGCGTCCTGCTGAACGTCCAGATGGTCTACCTGCAGTCGGCGCTCAACGACTGCTGGGACCGTGCCGCTGCAGCTGCCGCGGAGGCTCCCGTGGCCATGCCGCTGCGGCCCCTGCCGGCGCCGTCGGCCCGCTCAGGCCCCGGTGGAGCCGAAGCCCCCGTCACCACGGCCGTCCGAGGCGGGTAGCTCCTCGACCTCCCTCGCCGTGGCGAGGGACACGGGGACCACGACCAGCTGGGCGACGCGGTCACCGGGCGCGATCCGGTGGACCTCCGCACCGAGGTTCACCAGCACGACGATCAGCTCACCCCGGTAGCCGGCGTCGATCAGCCCCGGGGCGTTGGCGACCGTCACGCCGTGACGGCGGGCCAGGCCCGAGCGGGGCACCACGAGCCCCGCGTGGCCCGCGGGGATCGCCACGGCGAGCCCGGTGGGCACCGCCGTCCGCCCGCCCACAGGGAGCTCGTGGGCGCCGATCGCGACCAGGTCGAGGCCGGCGTCGCCCGGATGGGCGCGCGCCGGCACGACGGCGTCGGGATGCAGGCGCCGGACCGGGAGATCCGGCGGCACGTCTAGCCGCCCACGAGCCCGGCGATCCGGTCGGCCGCCTCGTTGAGGCGGTCGTCGGGCACCGTCAGGCTCATGCGCACGAAGCCCTCTCCACTCGGGCCGTACGCCGCCCCGGGCGAGATCACCACGGCGGCCTCCTCCAGCACCTTCTCGGTGAAGCTCGCGGAGGTCTCGCCCTCGGGGACCCGCGCCCAGACGTAGATCGCGCCCTTGGGCGGGTCGACGCGCAGGCCGATGCGCTGCAGCGCCCCGACCAGGACGTCGCGGCGGCGCTGGTAGACGGCGCACATCTCGGCGACCGACGACTGGTCGGAGAGCAGCGCCGCGGCGGCGGCCTCCTGCAGCGCCTCGAACATGCCGCTGTCGATGTTGGTCTTCAGCTGCCAGTACGCCGACACCACGTCCTCGTTGCCCACCACGGCGCCGGCCCGCCAGCCGGTCATGTTGTAGGTCTTCGACAGCGAGAAGATCTCGATGCCGACGTCCATGGCACCCGGGGTCTCCAGGAACGAGGGGGCGCGGTAGCCGTCGTAGGTGATCTCGGAGTAGGCGTTGTCGTGGACGACGATGATGTCGTTGCGCCGGGCGAAATCGACGACGCGGGCGAAGAAGTCGCCCTCGACGACGCCGCCGGTGGGGTTGTTGGGGTAGTTGATGAACATCACCCGCGCCCGCGACAGGACGTCGGCCGGGATCGCCTCGAGGTCGGGCTGGAAGCCCAGCTCGGCGAGGAGCGGCATGGGCACCGGCTCGGCGCCCGCCAGCAGTGGTCCCGTGGTGTAGACCGGGTAGCCCGGGTCGCTCGCGAGGGCCACGTCGCCGGGGTCGAGGAGGGCCAGGTTGATGTTGGCCACGGCCTCCTTGGCGCCCATGGCCGGGATGATCTGCGTGGCCGGGTCGAGGGTCACGCCGAACCGGGTGGCGTAGAACGAGGCGAGGGCGTCACGGTAGCTCTGCCGGCCCCGGTTGGACGGGTACTGGTGGGTGTCCGGACGCGCGACCTGCTCGCGCATCGTCTCGACGATGAAGCCCGGCGTCGGGGTGTCGGGGTCGCCGATCCCGAGCGAGATGATGTCCACGCCGGCCGCCTTCTTGGCGGCGATCTTCTGCTCGATCTGGGCGAACAGGTAGGGCGGCAGCAGGCCCAGGCGGGCGGCTCCGGCCGGCCGGCTCACGAGAGCACCTCCAGCGCGCGCGCCAGTTCGGGGCTGAGCTCGCCGCGGTAGATCTCCTCGGCCGGTCCGGTCATCGTCACCTCCAGGTCGTCGTCGACGGCGATCAGGAGATCGCCGCCCAGAAGATGCACGGTCACGGGGCTCTCGAGACCGCTCAGGCGCACGCCGGCCACGGCGGCCGCGCACGCGCCGGTGCCGCACGCGAGCGTCTCCCCCACGCCGCGCTCCCACACCCGCATCGTCAGCTCCGAGGGGCCGTCGCGCCGCACGAACTCGACGTTGGTCCGCTCGGGGAAGCGCGGGGCCACCTCGATCACGGGCCCGAGCTCGCGCACCACCTCGTCGGGCGCCTCGTGCTCGATCACCGCGTGGGGGTTGCCCATCGAGATCTCCGCCAGGGCGACCGGCCGGCCGTCGACCGCCAGCGCCTCGCGCGCCTCGCCCGAGGGGAAGCGCGCGCGGCCCATGCGGACCTCCACCCGGCCGTCGTCGAGCACCCGCACGCCGACGGGCCCGCCGCCGGTCAGGATGCGCCCGTCGGCGGGGAGACGGCCGGTCTCCTGGAGGTGGCGGGCGACGATCCGGATGCCGTTGCCGCAGTTCTCGGCCTGGCTGCCGTCGGTGTTCCAGACGGTCATGCGCGGCGTGCGGTCGTCCTCGGCCGACACCTCGAGGATCCCGTCCCCTCCGACGCCGACGTTCGGGTCGAGGATCCGCCGCGCACGGTCGGGGGTGATGGCCAGCGGCCAGTCCGAGCGCTCGACGACGAGGTGGTGGTTGCCGAGCCCGTGCCACTTGGCGAACTTCATCCCCCGGAGGCTACCGGATCCCGCCCGGCCTCCCGCCAGAGCGACAGCAGCCGCGGCAGCGCCGCCTCGGCGGGTTCGTCCCCGAGCTCGAGGGGCACGATGCCCGGGGTCTTCCGGAGCCAGGTGAGCTGCTTGCGGGCCAGGCGGCGGGTCCGCGCGGCGAGCCGCTCCGGCAGGTCGGACCGCGCGAGCTCACCCGCCCGGAGGGCGAGCACCTCCCGTGCGCCGATCACCTGGAGAGCCTCGCGGGAGACCCCGGGCGTGTCGAGGGCGGCCTCCAGCTCGGCGACGAGGCCGTCGTCCAGCTCCCGGAGCACGCGCTCGGCGATCCGGCGGTCGAGCACCTCCCGTGGGCGGATCAGGCCGATCACGAGGGTCGGGCGCCGGACCTCGCCGGTCCACAGGCCCGCGCCCTCGGGGCGCGGCGCCGGATCGGAGGCGATCTCGAGGGCGCGCGCGACCCGCCGCGGGTTGGAGGCGTCCACGCGCGCGGCGGCCTCGGGGTCGCGCGCGCGCAGCGCGGCCAGGGCCACGGCGGGATCCCGGGTGACGAGCCCCTCCGCCCACGCCCGTACCCCGGGGTCGGGCGCCGGCGGGAACCCCATCCGCGCCACGGCCGCGCGCAGGTACAGGCCGGTGCCGCCCGAGACGACCGGCACGGCTCCACGAGACAGGGCGTCGTCGATGGCGCGATGCGCGAGCGCGGCGAACTCGGCCGCGGTCGAGCGCTGGGTGAGGTCGAGGTCGCCGACGCCGTGGTACGGCACCTCACCGGTCTCGGCCGCCCCCGGGCTGTCGGCCGCGATTTCGAGGCCGCGGTAGCGCTGGAACGGGTCGGCGACGATGATCTCGCCGCCGAGGGCCCGGGCGGCGGCGTGCGCGAGGGCGCTCTTGCCGCAGGCGGTCGGCCCGACGAGGGCCAGGACCTCCGGCTCAGGAGTGGACGAGGTCCGCCTGCACGGGTGCGCCGAGCTGCCGGCCCGACAGCGTGGTGGAGGTGGCCCGCTCGATGAGGACGCGCGCGATGGTGCCGGGCTCGGCGGAGCCGGTGAAGTTGACGGCGATGTTCTGGCTCAGCCGACCCCGCAGCCGGCTCGGGTCGGTGCGCGAGGGGCCCTCCACGAGCACCTCGCGGGTCGAGCCGACGAAGCGCGCCGCCCGGGCGGCGGCGACGCACTGCACCGTGTCCACCAGGCGGGTGATCCGCTCCCGCTTGACCTCGGGCGACACGTCGTCCGGGAGCTCGGCGGCCGCCTCGGTCCCCGGCCGCGGCGAGTAGAGGAAGGTGTAGACGCCGTCGTAGCCGACCTCCTCCACCAGGCTGAGCGTCTCGGCGAAGTCGGCCTCGGTCTCGCCCGGGAAGCCGACGATGATGTCGCTGGTGAGCGACAGGTCGGGGATCGCGGCGCGCAGCCGCGTCACCAGATCCAGATAACGCTCGCGCGAGTAGGTGCGCCGCATCGCCTTCAGGATCCGGGTGCTGCCCGACTGCGCGGGCAGGTGCAGGTGCTCGCAGACCTCGGGGCATTCGGCCATCGCCGCGATCACGTCGGCCTTCATGTCCTTCGGGTGCGGGCTGGTGTAGCGCACGCGACCGAGGCCGGGCACGCCCGCCACGGCCCGCAGCAGCTCGGCGAAGGTGGCCCGCTCCTCGCGGGGCAGGTCGCGCCCGTAGGAGTTGACGTTCTGGCCGAGGAGCGTCACCTCCACCACGCCGTCGGCGACCAGCGCCTCGATCTCCCCCACCACGTCGGCGAGCGGGCGGCTGCGCTCGCGGCCGCGCACCGCGGGCACGATGCAGTAGGCGCAGACGCAGTTGCAGCCCACCGAGATCTGCACCCAGGCCTGATGGGGCCGCTCGCGCTTGGAGGGCAGGCTGCCGCTGAAGGCCCCGTCGAAGCTGAACGCGCCCACGGCCTCGATCCGCTCCCGGGCCACCAGCTCCCCGAGGCGCGACACCTCACCGGGCCCGAAGGCGATGTCCACGAAGGGGAAGTCGCGGAAGACCGCCTCCTTCTGGCTCTGCGCCCAGCACCCGCCGACCGCGACGATCGCATCGGGGCGCTCGCGCTTGACGCGCTTCGCGTCGCCGAGGTTTCCGAGGAAGCGCTCGTCGGCGCTGCCGCGGATCGTGCAGGTGTTGAAGAGGATCAGGTCGGCGTCGTCGCGGACCCCGACCTCCGAGTAGCCGAGGCCCTCGAGGAGCCCCTTCATCCGCTCGGAGTCGTGGTCGTTCATCTGGCAGCCGAACGAGGCGAGGTGGTAGCGCATCGGCTCGGGAGTCTAGTCGGGCTCCACGATGGTGATCGTGTCGATGCCCGCCGCCCCGTAGTCCTCGTCGTCCTCGGTGAAGCGGCCGAGCCAGTTGCTCGCCGGGCGGGGGGCGTCCTCGCCGCCCGCCCCGAGCATCACCCGGGTGAGTGCCGCGGTCTCGCTCAGCAGCTCGTCGAGCGCGGCGCCCACGTCGGCGTCGGTGACGTGCTCGCGCCCGGCGTCGAGCGCCCCCAGCGTGCCGTTGCGCAGCAGTTCCTTGATGAAGGAGGCGGTGACACCGTCGGTCCGCTCCACGACGGTGGCCGTGTCGTCGAGACGCAGATCGAGCCCACGCGCGTAGATGTCGATCAGCCGCGCGCGCGAGGCGGCATCGGGGAGCGGGATCTCGACGGC
>JAEMRL010000035.1 GCA_016463385.1 Thermoleophilia bacterium | reverse complement strand
CCGCTGATCATCTCCGGCGTCCCCGAGGCCGCGACCGACACCTACTACCGCTTCGCGCGGATCATGCCGACGCTCGTCGTCGCCGACCGCGAGCGGTACGAGCGCATGAACGACGACGGCCTGCGCCAGGCGCTGGTCTCGCAGGTCAGCATCAAGTCGAACGAGCTCGTCGCCCGCGCCCGCGAGGCCGGCCTCGAGGTTCCCGACAAGATGACCGCGGCCGAGTTGATCGACGCCGTCGAGGCCGACTTCCCGCGCCTCATCTCCGAGGACCTGATGGCGCGGATCCACCCGGAGCTCGACTCCAAGCTGGCCGGCGCGCGGATGGACGTCTCGGCCGGGCGCTGGAACGGCTCGTTCACGCGCGACCACATGCTCGAGGCCGTCATCGGCGACTACGACGTCGACGAGAAGCACCGCGCCGCCTCCCCGACGCTGAGCGGCGTGCGCAAGGTGGAGAAGGCCCTCGGCATCGACAACCTGTACCTCGACGTCAACGGCAACCTGGTGAACCACTTCATCCAGGCCCTGAAGGCGCACGCGCTCTACCGCAAGGACAAGGAGTACATCGTCCGCGACGGCGAGCTGCTGATCGTGGACGAGTTCACCGGGCGCGTCCTCGAGGGTCGGCGCTACTCGGAGGGCCTGCACCAGGCGCTCGAGGCGAAGGAGGGCCTGCGGATCCGCGAGGAGAACCAGACCCTCGCCACGATCACGCTGCAGAACTACTTCCGCATGTACGAGAAGCTCTCGGGCATGACGGGCACGGCCTCCACCGAGGCCAACGAGTTCCAGAAGATCTACGAGACCGACGTCACCTCGATCCCGACCAACCGCCCGATGGTGCGGGTCGACGAGAACGACTTCATCTTCAAGACCAAGGACGCCAAGTTCCGCGCCGTCGTCGAGGACATCGTGCAGGCGCACGAGCGCGGCCAGCCGGTGCTCGTCGGCACCATCTCGGTCGAGATCTCCGAGAACCTCTCGGGGATGCTCACCCGCCGGGGCATCCCGCACAACGTCCTCAACGCCAAGAACCACGCCCGCGAGGCCGAGATCATCCTCGGCGCCGGGCAGCCGGGCGCCGTCACGATCGCGACCAACATGGCCGGCCGCGGTGTCGACATCAAGCTCGGCGAGGGCGTCAAGGAAGTGGGCGGCCTCTACATCCTCGGCACCGAGCGGCACGAGAGCCGCCGCATCGACAACCAGCTGCGCGGTCGCGCCGGCCGTCAGGGCGACCCCGGGCGCTCGCGCTTCTTCCTCTCGGCCGAGGACGACCTGATCCGCATCTTCTCGGGCGACCGGATCTACAAGATCCTCGACCGCCTCGGCCCGGGGGACGACCTCCCGATCGAGGCCAAGATGCTCTCGAAGACCGTCGAGGGCGCCCAGAAGAAGGTCGAGGAGCAGAACTTCAACATCCGCAAGCGCGTCCTCGACTACGACGACGTGCTCAACAAGCAGCGCGAGGTCATCTACTCCGAGCGCCGCCGCGTGCTCGAGGGCGAGGACCTCGGCGAGCAGGCGCGCGACTGGATCGCCGAGACGCTGGTCGACGTGGTCGAGCAGTTCGCCGACGACGACGCGCTGCCCGCCGACTGGGACCTGCCGGCGATGTTCACCGCGCTCCACGCCTACTACCCGATGGGCGTCTCGCTGTCGGACCTGCAGGCCGACCTCGAGCACCCGGAGGACCCCCTCACCCGCGAGGAGCTCCTCGACAAGCTCGAGGACGACATCATGGACGCCTACGCCCGTCGCGAGGAGGAGCTGGGCGCCGCGCTCGTCCGCGACCTCGAGCGCTGGGTGCTGCTGCAGCTCATCGACCAGCACTGGCGCGAGCACCTCTACAACATGGACTACCTGCGCGAGGGCATCCACCTGCGCGCGCTCGGCCAGAAGGACCCGCTGTCGGAGTACCGGCTCGAGGGCCACACCATGTTCGACGAGATGATGACCCTCGTGAAGGGCGAGTTCGTGCGGTACATGTTCCACATCCAGGTCGACCAGGCGCCCGAGGCCGAGGAGCAGAAGGTCGCCGACGTGGACTACTCGTACCAGAGCGACCCGATCCAGGGCTTCGCCGGCGCGGCCGACGACGACGATGTCGAGATGGAGGCCGAGGAGTCGTCCGGCTCGGTCGCCGTCGTGGAGCAGAGGGTCCTGGCCGACGAGGACAAGGTCGGCCGCAACGACCCCTGCCCGTGCGGTTCCGGCAAGAAGTACAAGAGGTGCCACGGGGCCTAGGCCCCGATCCCGATGAGCACCGACTCGACGCTCTCGCTCGACGACCTCGTCCAGCGCGCCGCCCGCCTCCGGGAGCGGGCCGGCGTCCTGGGCGACTATCTTTGACCCCGCTTCGCTGGAGCGCCGCGTCGCGGAGCTCGAACACGAGATGGGCGATCCCGGCTTCTGGGACGATCAGGCCAACGCGGCCCGCGTCTCGGCCGACCATGCGGTGGCCAGCGGCAGGCTGACCGGCTACCGGTCGCTCTCCGAGGAGATCGACTCCCTGGCCGAGATGGCCGACCTGCTCCGTGAGGAGGAGCGGGCCGGGCAGCTCGACATGGACATGCTCCACGAGCTGGCCGACGGCCTCGGCCGCGCCGAGGACCAGCTCTCGGGCATGGAGGAGGCGCGTCTGTTCGCCGGCGAGCACGACGCCGGCGACGCGCTGGTGACGATCAACTCCGGAGAGGGCGGCACCGACGCCCAGGACTGGGCCGAGATGCTCCTGCGCATGTACCTGCGCTGGGCCGAGCGGCGGGGCCTGAAGACCGATCTCAAGGAGGTCCAGGAGGGCTCCGAGGCCGGCCTCAAGTCGGCCGCCTTCACCGTCCACGGCGAGAACGCCTACGGCCTGCTCTCGGCCGAGCGGGGCGTCCACCGGCTCGTGCGCCTGTCGCCCTTCGACTCGGCCAACCGCCGCCAGACCTCGTTCGCGGCCGTCGAGGTCGCCCCGCTCGTGGACGATGCGGTGGACATCGAGATCCTCGACAAGGACCTCAAGATCGACACCTACCGCGCGAGCGGCGCGGGCGGCCAGCACGTCAACAAGACCGACTCGGCCGTGCGCATCACCCACCTGCCGAGCAAGATCGTGGTGCAGTGCCAGAACGAGCGCTCGCAGACCCAGAACCGGGCGACGGCGATGGGGCTGCTGCGCGCCAAGCTCGTGCAGGCCGAGCTCGAGCGCCGCGAGGCCGAGGCCGCCAAGGACCGGGGCGAGAACCAGAGCTCGATCGGCTTCGGCAGCCAGATCCGCTCCTACGTCGTGCACCCGTACACGATGGTCAAGGATCTTCGTACCGGGCACGAGACCGGGAACGCCCAGGGAGTGCTCGACGGCGACCTCGACGGGTTCATCCGCGCCGAGCTGGAGCGCCGTACCCAGGGCGATTCCCGCATGGCGGAGCCGATCTCGGACCCCGGCGGGGAGGACTGAGGCCGCCCGTGTCGAAGGCCACCGCGTCCGCCAACGGCGCCGGCTCCCGGCGACTTCCGCGGTTTGACCAACCGAAAGTCACGGGGTACCCTCCCCGGGCTTCACGGGACGGTCGCATCCGCCGAAGGAGTTCCTGACGGTGGCTCGCCCCTCATCTCGCCTCCCGAAAGCCGTGCGTTCGACGCCCTCATGAGCACAGACGCCCCCTCCACACCCACTGAGCCCGACACGCCCTCATCGCGTGTCCGTGAGCGCGCGCGCCGCCGCGGCGAGTCGCTGCGCTCCAGCGACCGGCGCTCGGTGCTGCGCCCCGGCGACGGCCCGATGGTCATCCTCGACGGGGTCTCCAAGGAGTACACGAGCGACGCCCGCGGCCTCGACGACGTCACGCTCTCCATCGAGAGCGGCGAGTTCGTCTTCCTGGTCGGCCCCTCGGGTTCGGGCAAGTCGACCTTCATCCGCCTGCTGATCAAGGAGTTCGAGCCCACCGCCGGCTCGATCACGGTGGGCGGGCGCAACCTCCAGCGGCTCCGCCGCTCCAAGGTGCCGTACCTGCGCCGCTCGATCGGCTGCGTCTTCCAGGACTACAAGCTGCTGGCCGGCCGCACGGTCTACGAGAACGTGGCCTACGCGCTGCAGGTGATCGGCGAGAACCCGCGCTCCACGCGCCGCAAGGTGCCCGAGATCCTCGCCCTGGTGGGCCTGTCGGACAAGTCCGACCGCTACCCCAACGAGCTCTCCGGTGGCGAGCAGCAGCGCGTGTCGATCGCCCGCGCCTTCGTCAACCACCCGCGCTTGCTGATCGCCGACGAGCCGACGGGCAACCTCGACCCCGAGACCTCGATCGGGATCATGCAGCTGCTCTACCGGATCAACCGCACCGGCACGACCGTGATCATGGCGACGCACGACCGCGAGATGGTCGACAAGATGCAGATGCGCGTCATCGCCCTCGAGAACGGCAAGGTCGTCCGCGACCAGCGCCAGGCGAGCTACGCGAGGGCCGACAGCTAAGTGCGCGTCCGCTTCTTCTTCGCCGAGGCCCTGCGCTCGATCCGCGCGAACGCCGCCGTGTCGGTCGCCGCGACGGTGACCGTGCTGATCGCGGTCTTCATCCTCGGCGCCTTCATCCCGTCGTTCCTCTACGTCCAGTCGACGGTCGACTCGCAGAAGAACCGCCTCGACATCCGCGCCTACATCTCCGACTCTGCGACGGTGTCGCAGGTCAACGGGCTGAAGACCCAGCTGGACGCCCTCCAGGCCAACGGCCAGGTCGCCTCGTACACCTACGTCTCGGCCGACGAGGGCCTCGAGGAGCTGCGCGGCCGGCTCCAGGACCCGTCGATCCTCGACGAGCTGCCGAGCAACCCGCTGCCCGCCAAGTTCACGGTCATCCCGAGCGACCCCGAGCAGTCGGACCAGATCGTCGCCTCGCTGCAGGACAGCCCGGCGATCGACGAGGAGCTCGGCATCGACTACGGCGAGGAGACGGCCGACAAGCTGCTGACCGTCGCCCGCTTCATCCAGTGGGCCGGGCTCGGGCTGATCTCGATCCTGCTCGTCGCCTCGATCCTGCTCATCGGCAACACGATCCGCCTGTCGATCTTCGCCCGTCGCCGCGAGGTCGAGGTGATGAAGCTCGTCGGCGCGACCAACTGGTTCATCCGCTGGCCGTTCGTGATCGAGGGCATCGTCTGCGGGCTGATCGGCGCCGCGCTCGCCGTCGGCCTCCTCTGGGCCGTCAAGATCACGGTCGTGGACACCTGGATCCAGGGTGCCGACAGCGCCCTGACCCGCGACGAGGCCACCGCGATCGCCTTCCCGCTGCTCGGGTTGATGCTGATCGCCTCGGGCGCGATCGTGGGCGCCCTCGGCAGCGGCATCACGCTGCGCCGCTTCCTCAAGGTCTGAGCCCTCACCGCGGCGGGACCGGTGCGCCGGGCGCGCCCGGCGGGGCCGTCTACAATCCCGGGCCGACCGTGAGACGCACCCACCGCCCATGAGCCTCGGCCGTGTGATCCGCGTCGGCGCCGTCGTGCTCGGCATCATCGCCGTCTTCCTCGGTGGCGTGGCCGTGGGCGGGCACGCCGAGGCGACCGGCCTCACCCGGCTCGCCGACCCCCTGCGCGGCGTCTTCCTCGGCGACAGCGGCGAACTGCTCACCGAGCAGGTGCTGGAGGTGCTCGAGGACGAGTACTACGTCGATGTCGATCCGGAGCGGCTCGAGCGCGACTCGGTGCAGGCGATCGTCGACGCCCTCGACGACCCCTACACGGACTATCTCGACCCCGACGAGCTCGAGGCACTGCGGGCGCGCAACGACGGGGCCTACTTCGGGGTCGGCCTCCAGGTGGCCCAGCGCGACGAGGCGGTCGTGGTGACCCGCGTCTTCGAGGACGGTCCCGCCGCCCGCGCCGAGGTGCGCGCCGGCGATCGCGTCGTGTCGGTGGAGGGGAAGCCGACGAAGGGCCGGGAGCTCGATGCCGTCGTCTCCGAGATCCGCGGCCCCGAGGGCACGACCGTGCGCATCGGCGTCGCCACGGGCACCGCCCCGGTACGCGAGCTCGAGCTGACCCGGGCGCGCATCCGGGTGCCCTCGGTCGCCTCGCGGATGGAGACCGTGTCCGGCGAGAAGGTCGGCTACGTCCGCCTCGGTCAGTTCACGCGAGGCTCGGGGGAGGCGCTGCGCGAGGCGATCACGTCGCTTCGCGACAAGGGCGCGACCGCCCTCGTGCTCGATCTGCGCGGCGATCCGGGCGGCCTGGTGACCGAGGCGGTCGCCGTGACGGGGGCCTTCCTGCCCAAGGGTGCCGAGGTCTTCGTCACCGAGGGGCTGCACTCCCCGCGCGAGGTCTACCGCACCGACACCGACCCGGTCGCCGGGGACCTGCCCGTGGTGGTGCTCACCGACCGCGGCAGCGCGAGCGCCAGCGAGATCGTCGCCGGCGCCCTGCGCGACGCCGACCGCGCGACCCTGGTCGGCCAGCGGACCTTCGGCAAGGCGCTGGTGCAGAGCACTGCGCTCCTGCGCGACGGCGGCGCCCTCAAGCTCACGACCGCCCGCTATCTGACCCCGTCCGGCTTCGACCTCGCAAAACGCGGCCTGGCGCCGGACGTGAAGATCGCCGACGACCCGGCCACGGCCCCCGACGAGGTGCTCCAGCGGGGGCTCTCCCTCGCGGCGGCCGGATGAGTCGCGGCGGCCCCGCGGCGGTGCTGGTCGCCGAGCTGGTCTCCTCCGGGCGCGGTGCGGCGGCCCAGCCGGCCTTCGAGCCCGGCCTGCGCGTCCCGCTGGTCAAGAGCGCCCGGGGCGGGGCATCGGTGGGCGACCTGGTCACCGTGACGCTCAAGGGCCGGGCCGCGCGCGTCACCGCCGTCCACGGCCCCGCCCGCTCGCCCACCGCGGCGCTCCGCGGCCTGCTGGCGTCGGAGGACCTGTCGCGGCCGTTCCCCCGCGCGGTGCTGGAGGAGGCCGAGGCGCTCGACGACGGCGACGTCGCCGAGGACCCGGGTCGCCGCGACCTGCGCCACCAGCGGGTCATCACGATCGACCCGCACGGGGCCAAGGACCACGACGACGCCATCGCCGTCGCCGGCGAGGACGGCGGGGCGACCCGCGTCTGGGTCCACATCGCCGACGTGGCCCGTTTCGTCGTCGCCGGCGGGGCCATCGACCGGGAGGCCGCCCGGCGCGGCTGCTCGGTGTACGTGCCCGGCATGGTCACCCCGATGCTGCCCCCGCGGCTCTCGTCGGACCTCTGCAGCCTGCGCCCCGAGGCCGACCGCGCCGCCGTCACCGTGGAGATGGTCATCGACGCGCGCGGGGAGGTGGGGGAGACCCGCTTCTCGCGGTCGCTGATCCGCTCCGAGCGCCGGCTCACCTACGGCGAGGCCGACACGGTGCTCGCGGGCGGCTCGATCGGCGACGCGGCAATGGAGGCCGACATCCGCTCCATCGCGGCCGTCTCGGCGGCGCTGCGCGCCCGGCGGATGGCCCGGGGGGCGCTCGAGGCCGACTCCGGCGAGCCGGTCGTGCGGTTCGAGGGCGACCGCGTCGCCGAGATGCACCTGGAGGGCTCGACCCCGGCGCACTCGCTGGTGGAGGAGTGCATGATCGCCGCCAACGAGGCGGTGGCGCGCTACCTGATCGCCCGCGGGCGCCCGACGGTGTTCCGCCACCACGAGGACCCCGCCCAGAGCCGCATCGAGTCGCTCTACGAGCAGCTCGCCGCCCTCGGCGTCGCCACGCCGCCGCTGCCCGAGGGCAACCTCGGCGGCCCGGAGCGCCGGGCGGCCGCCTCTGCCGCGGCCGCGGCCGTGGCGCGCCACCTCGAGGCCGGGGGGCCCGGCGGCCTGTCGCTGTGGACCCTCGTGCTGCGCACGCTGCGCCAGGCCCACTACTCGGCCACCGAGACCACCCACTCCGGGCTGGCCAGCGCGGCCTACCTGCACTTCACCTCGCCGATCCGCCGCTATCCCGACCTGCTCGTGCACCGTGGACTGCTCGACGCGCTCGGGCTCGGCCCGCCGGGGCCGGAGGCGACCGAGCTGGCATCCGAGGCCGACCACAGCTCGGCCACCGAGCGCGAGGCCTCGGTGATCGAGCGCAAGGCCGACGACATCTGCGCGGCCTTCCTGCTGCAGGACCGCCTCAACCGCGACGGCTGGGACGTGCCCGTCGAGGGCCGGGTGACCGGGCTGATCGACGCCGGCCTGTTCATCACCTTCGGCGAGGTCTTCACCGGGTTCCTGCCCTCGCGCCATCTCGAGGACGACCACTACCGCGCCGATCCGCTCGGCGTGGCGCTGATCGGCGACTCCAGCGGCCGCCGCATCCGCATCGGCGACACGCTGAGCGTGCGGGTGGTCCGGGTCGAGCCGCTCCGGGGCCGGATCCAGCTCGAGCCGGTCACGGGGACGGCGCGCACGCGAGGCCTGCCGCCCCAGCTCGGCTCCCGGGCGCGGCGGTCCCGGGCCGGCGCGCGCCCGCGCTAACATCGCCGACCCATGGCGACTGCGAAGAAGAACGCGAAGAAGGACGACCGCTTCCGCGACGTGGCGCAGAATCGCCGTGCCCTGCACGAGTACGCGATCACCGAGCGCTTCGAGGCGGGCATCGTGCTGCAGGGCAGCGAGGTGAAGGGCCTGCGCGAGAGCGGGGCGACCATCAGCGACGCCTACGTCCAGATCCGCGAGGGCGAGGCCTGGCTGATCGGCGCCCACTTCTCCGACTACGAGAACGCCGGATACGCGGGGCACGATCCGCGCCGCACGCGCAAGCTTCTGCTGCATCGCAAGGAGATCGAGCGGATCGCCTCCTCGCTCGCCGAGAAGGGGCTCTCGCTGGTGCCGCTGCGGCTCTACTTCAAGGAGGGGCGGGCCAAGA
This sequence comes from Thermoleophilia bacterium, assembly GCA_016463385.1. Taxonomy (GTDB): domain Bacteria; phylum Actinomycetota; class Thermoleophilia; order Miltoncostaeales; family Miltoncostaeaceae; genus Miltoncostaea. The sequence continues at coordinate 2,251 of JAEMRL010000035.1, read as the reverse complement.
TCGAGCTCGGCCTCGGCCGCGGCAAGACGCTCTACGACAAGCGCCGCACCATCGCCGAGCGCGACGCCAAGCGCGACGCCGATCGCGCCGTCAAGGCCGTCCGCCGGCGCTGATGGCCCTCGATCGCGAGGCCGTCTCCCGCTGGATCACCGCCTACGAGGCGGTCTGGAGGGAGCGCCGCCCCGCCGAACTGGGCGCGCTGTTCACCGACGACGCGGTGTACCGCGCCAGCCCGAGCGCGCCTCCGCTGCGGGGCATCGAGGCCATCCGGCGCTGGTGGGTCGCCGAGACCGACCCCTCCGAGGAGTGGCTGCTCGCCTCCGAGGTCCTGGCGGTCGACGGCGACGTCGCGGTCGCCCGGCTCGAGGTCCGCTACGCCGCCCCCGACCCGCGCCGATACCTCGATCTCTGGATCTTGTCCTTCGCCGCCGACGGCCGCTGCCGCTCGTTCGAGGAGTGGTACTGGACGCCGGAGTTCTACGCCTAGCGCTCCACCCGGGCCGTGGGTCGTCAGGGCAGGCGGCGTTCTCCGCGCGACGCGCGCCGGACGCTGCGGCGCGACATGAGACCCACCCGGCGGTACGTGCGGCGCCGGCGGTGGAGCCGGAGGCGGGCCCACGAGACGAGCGCTCCGGGGGACGGCCGGCGCAGCGGCGCATCCGCGCGCTCCGCCATCGCCATCACCCCGGCCACGAAGTCGGCGGGCGGCGGCTCGTCATGCAGATCACCGCGCAGCGCGGCGAGTGTCTCCACCAGCGCCCATTCCTCGGCAGTGACGGGCACGTCCCCGTCGATCACCTGACCCAGGCGCCGGTCCCGGGCGCGAGCCGCCGCCTCCGCGTCGGGGATGGACGCGGAGGGGCGGCGCGTGCGCTTGCTCATGGAACGTCCTCGCGTTTCTCCGGAAGGGGCCACTAGGCCACGTCCGGCAGCTCGAGGCGCTTCGCGAGCCGGGCGCAGACCCGGGCGAAGGCCGTGTTGACGTTGGTGGTGCTCATCCCGAGGCGCTCGCCGACCGCCACCGCGGGCCATCCCTCGATCGCGCGCAGGACCAGGAGGGCGCGGTCGCGGACCGGCAGCGCGTTGACCGCCGCCGCGAGATCCGGGGAGATCGCGGGAAGGGGCTCGGACTCAGCCGGTCCGTCGGGCAGCTCGCCGCGCGGCTCGGGCCGGCCCACCTCCCGGCGCCAGTACTCCCGCGCGGTGAACTCGACGAACCCGAGGAGCCAGCCCTCGAAGCTGCCGCGGGCGGGGTCGAAGCTCGCGTAGTTGCGTGTCACGCGGAGGAACACCTCCTGCGTGGCGTCGTGCGCCAGCTCCGCGTTCCCCAGCCTCCGGCGCATCGCCCGCAGGACGAGGGCGATGTGGTCGTGCTCCAGCCGGTCGACGAGCAATGTGCGCCTCTCAGGTGCCATCGGCTCAACTCCGCGTGCTGCGGCCGCGCGTTCGGCCGTGTACCCGATCCTTGTGCGTCCTGGCCCTCCGTGTCACACATCCGGACGCGCTCCGGCGAAGTTCACCCCTCCGGGGGATGATCCCGTGGGAGATCGGGCGATTCCACGCTCCAGCGGAGTCAGGGTGTGACATCGGCGTCCCGGAGGCGCAACTCCCAGGTGACCCGACGAAAGGAGGCGATCATGAGCACACGGGGACAACGGGGCGTCGTGATCGACGCCGGGCCCGAGTACAGGGGCCGGGCGCTCATCGGCGGCCGGGAGGTGGACGTCGTGTCGTTGCGCCGGAGCCTGCTCGCCTGTGGCGACCTGGTGAAGGTCGTCATCGACGGGGTCGAGCCGGTGGTGGTCGAGGTGATCGGCAGAGGGACGGTGATCCCCCTCCTGCTCTGGCCCGGGCGCCTGGAGCGCCGGCGCCGGCGGCCGGGCGCACTCTGGCCGGCGCCGGCCTGACGCCGGCGGGTCGCGCTCCGCGTCTAGGGCACCAGCCGCAGGTTGGAGACGCGGAGCGTGACCTTCAGGTCGTGCCCGCCGCGCCAGGGCTTCGGCACGGCGCTCTGCACCCCGAAGCGCAGATAGCGCACGTTCGCCATGCCGCGCATGCCGGCCAGGCTCAGCCGCACGAGCTGGGTGCGGTTGCCCACCGCCACCTTGCTCGCGTTGCGGAAGTGGCCGCCGGGGGTGACGATCAGGTGGAAGGCGCGGTCGGCCGGCGGTCGCCTCGTCACCTCGGCGGTGAACTCCAGGAAGCGGTAGCGCGACCAGTTCCGCAGCGGCGCGCTCGCCCTCCCGGCCCT
>JAEMRL010000384.1 GCA_016463385.1 Thermoleophilia bacterium | reverse complement strand
GGCGGGGCGTCGCGGGCGGCCGACGGGGGTCGTGCGCGGACGCCGCGGCGCGGCGGGAGCGGCGTCGGTCCGGATCTCGGGCGCCGGCGCCTGGGTCGTGGTGCCACCGGCGCCTCCGTCCGTCGGCACGGGAGCGGCCGGGACGACGACCTCGGCAGGCGGCGGCGCGGGTGCGGGGACGCGCGTGGTGATGGCGGGGCGGTCGACGACGACGTCGAGGCTGCGCGGCGCGCTCCCCCCGGACTGCACCGTCAGGGCGACGGCGAGGGCGAGCAGACCCCCCCCCGTGGTCGCCGCCACGGCGCAGGCCGCGACAGCCAGGCGGCGTCCGCCGCCTGCCGCGCCCGCGCGGGCGCGGCACTCGAGGATGGCATCGGCCGGGGAAGTGGGCACGGTCGTGTAGGGGCGCTCCGAAGTCATGACGTCCCAGGCGTCGGCGAGGGCCATGATCCTGGCGCCCTCGGGGCATTCCTCGGCCTCGAGACCGTCAGGATAGCCGTTCCCGTCCCAGCGTTCGTGATGGCTCCGCACCCACGAGACCTGCTCCTCGGTGAGGGCCTCGCTGACGATCTGCGCGCCCAGTGACGCGTGCTCCTTCACGACCTCGTACTCGGCCTCGGTGAGGGGGCCGGGCTTGAAGAGGATGGCGTCCGGAACGCCGATCTTGCCGACGTCGTGCACCAGCCCGGCCTCGCGCAGCAGCGATGCCCGCTCGGGCGGCCAGCCGAGCGCCTCGGCCAGCTCCAGGCAGAGGTCCGCCACCCTCTCGGAGTGCCGGCGGGTGGACCGGTCCTTGGCGTCCACCACCCGGGCCAGCAGGCGGATGCTCACCAGCGCCTGCTGCCGCTCGAGCCGCTCGGCCTCCTCGTTGGCCGAGAGCGACGCGACGGCCTCGGGCGAGTAGCGGAGCACCATGTCGCGGCCGCGGTGCTTGGCCCAGTAGAGCGCGCCGTCGGCCAGGCGGTAGAGCGTGTCGGCGTCCGGGCCGCGGGAGAGGTCGCAGACCCCGGCGGACATCGTCATCGCTCCCACCGCCGGGAAGGTCGCGGCGGCCACGGCCCGGCGGATGCGCTCGGCCGCGCGGAAGGCCTCGTCCTCGTCGGCCTCGGGGAGGATCATCGCGAACTCCTCGCCGCCCACCCGCGCCACCAGCTCGCCGGTGCGGGTCTCGCTCTCGAAGATCCGCGCGGCGTGCTCGAGCACGCGGTCGCCCATCTGGTGGCCGTGGAGGTCGTTGACGCGCTTGAAGTGGTCGAGGTCCATCAGGACGAGCGCCAGGCCACGCCCGTGGCGGCGGGCCCGCTCCACCTCCGTGCGCAGCCGCTCATGGAAGGTGCGGTGGTTGGCCAGGCCGGTGAGGGGGTCGATCGCCGCGAGTTCCTCCGCGGCGGCGAGGCTCTCGAGCGTCTGGGTCTCGAGCCGCTTGCGGGCGGTGACGTCGCGGAACGTCACGACCGCCCCCTTGGCGCGGCCGTCGGCGATCGGGCTGGACGTGTACTCGCCGGGGAAGCTCGTGCCGTCGCGGCGGCGCAGGGTGTCCTCGCCCGACGCGGCGCGTCCCTCGCGCAGCGCGGGCCCGAGCGAGGGGAGGATGCCGTCGCCGACCTCGCGTCCCGTCAGCTCCTCGACGCTCCAGCCGAGCATCCGCGCGGCGGCGGGGTTGACGAAGGCCGCCCGCCCGGAGGCGTCGACGCCGATGATGCCGTCGCCCGCCGCCGACAGGATCAGGTCGTGGCGCACGCGCAGCCGGGCGAGCTCGTCGCGCACGTCGCGCTCGCGACCGGCCGACTCGACGAACAGAAGGGCCACGACCGCGGCCAGCAGCAGCCCCGCGGCCGCCACGGCGACGGGCAGCGCGGCGGACGGCCCGGCCACCCCCGACACCGCGACGGTCCAGCGCCGGCCGGCGACGTCGATCGTGCCGGCGGTCGCCCCCGCGGGCGCGGCGTCCCCGATCACCGCCGCGTCGCCGTCGCGCACGTGGATGCGGGTGCCCTCCGGCAGCCCGGCGAGCGCGGCCTCCTCCAGGGCGCCGAGCCGGCACGCGCCGCTCACGAAGCCGCGCAGGGCCGCCCGGCGCTGCGCCACGGTGTCGATCCGGGCTCCGCGGGCGTAGACGGCCGCCACCGTGACCACGAAGCGCTCGCCCCCCGGGGTCGTGAAGGGCGCGCTCATCCGGGGCACGGCCCCGTCGCGGGCGGCGCCGGCCACGCGCCGGGCCTCGTCGGCGACGGTCTCGGTGAGGTCGTCCGGCGCCCCCGGCACCCGGGCCACCTGGCCCGGTCCCCCGTCGAGCGGCGTCCAGGCCAGCTGCTCGAGAGAGGCCTGGCGCTCGAGCGGGGCGACCGTGAAGCGGGCGAAGTCGTCGTCGGTGACCTCGTCGGACGCCTCGAAGAAGGCCCGGAGGTCCTCGATGCTCGCCGCCGAGGCGTCGACCTCGCTCGCCAGGGCGCGGATCGCCGGACCGGCGACCGCGGCCTCCGCGTCGTCGGAGCGGTGGCCGACGTCGCGGATCGCGGCGGCGGTCGCGAGCGCGGCCGCGAGGAGGATGGCCGCCACGACGGCGGCGCCGAGCCATGTCAGGGAACGCCGTCTCACGGTCCTCCGGTCTCCGGGCGGGCACGGCCGGCCGCCGGGCGGCGGTCAGTCTGCCACGCCGGACGCCTATCCTCGCGGGGGTGCTGATCCTCTTCGACATCGACGGGACGCTGCTCCTCGGGACCCCGCGGGCCCACACCGAGGCCTTCGTCCGCGCCGCGGGCGAGGTGTTCGGCGTCGCGGTCACCGTGGCCGACGTCACGGCGATCGCGCCCG
>JAEMRL010000383.1 GCA_016463385.1 Thermoleophilia bacterium | reverse complement strand
CGGACGGTGGTGGCGGCCGCGCGCGGGGCGCGGTCGGCCGGCGGTCCGGCGGCGCCAGCGTCGCGGCGGCCTGGGCCACCGCGGCCTTCGACCCGTCGCCGTGCGCGATGTCGTCCAGGCGCGTCATCACCGAGGAGGCGTCGACCTCCTCCTGATTGCCCTCGGCGACCCGGTCGACCATCTCCTGGAGGGTGTCCAGGCAGGCGAAGAGGGCGTCGCTGATCGCCGGCGTCACGGGGGCGCCGTCGTCGCGCATCGCGGCGAGGACCTCCTCCATGCGGTGCGTGAGGCGGGCCATCGCCTCGAACCCCATCGTCGCGCTCATCCCCTTGAGGGAGTGCGCGACGCGGAAGATGACCGTCAGCGGCTCCGCGTCTGCGGGATCGCGCTCGAGGTCGAGGAGAGAGGCGTTGAGGGCCTGAAGGCTCTCCCGGCTCTCGTCCAGGAAGAGGCCGAGATACTCGGAAGTGTCCACGCCGTGGTTCTCCTCTCGATGCCACACCGGACCGAACAGGAGGCGCCGGGGTTACCACCCCTGCGCTCCTGCGGCTTCGTTATCGGCGTGGAGGCGGTCGCCTTTAGGTCAGAGCATTGACAAGTTTTAGACGCACGAGCGTGCCCGGAAACCGCTCCGCACGGGCCGGTCGAGGCCGGGCCGGAGCCCGCGGGGACGCCGTTGCGAGGGGCGTCGCTCACTGCGCGAGCAGGCGTACCGCGTCGAGCACCACGAGCAGGCGGTCCCCGACCTTGGCGACCGACTCGATCGCGTCGCCGTCGCCGACGAGCGTGCACGGCGGGGGCGGCTCGGTGTCGGCCAGGTCGATCGTGATGACCTCGCGGACGTCGTCCACGACGATGCCCACGGTGCGGTCGTCGACCTCGGTTATCACGACCTTGGCCTCCTCAGGGGCGGCGCCGCCGATCCCGAGCCGCGCGCGCAGGTCCATCACCGGGATGATCCGGCCGCGCAGGTTGATGACGCCCTCCAGCTCCTCGGGCCGGCCGGGGACGGGCCGCGAGGGGGAGTGCCGGATGATCTCCTGGACGCGACCGATGGCGATCCCGTACTCCTCCGCGTCGAGCGAGAAGGTGACGAGCTGCTGCGTGGCCGCCGGTGTCGTGGAGATCGTGGTCATCGGTGCGCTCCGTTTCGTCGCGTGGTCGTCGTGCTCGCCGCGCTCAGGGCCGGCGGTAGAAGAAGGTCCCGGGGCGCTCCCAGCCGAGGCGGCCGGCGTCGTTGACGCGCTCCGTGGAGCCGATGAAGAGCACGCCCCCCGGCCGCAGGGCCTCGAAGAAGCGCTCGTAGATCCGCTCCTTGGCGTCGTCGTTGAAGTAGATGACGACGTTGCGGCAGAGGATCAGGTCGCGCGTCTTGGGGTAGGGGTCCTTCAGCAGGTCGAGGCGCGAGAAGCGCACCGCCTGCCGGAGGTCCTGGTTCGCCTGCCAGCCGCCCCCCGGCAGCGCGGTGAAGAACTTCGCCCGGCGGGCGGCGGAGACGTTGGCCAGGTCCTGCTCGGAGAAGACGCCCTCACGGGCCCGGGCCAGGATGGTCTGGTCGATGTCGGTCGCCACCAGCTCGTGGGCCAGCCGCGGGCCGGCCTCCTTGAGCAGCACCGCGAGCGTGTAGGGCTCGGCGCCGTAGGAGCAGCCCGCGCTCCAGACGCGGAGGCCGCGGCCGGAGGAGCCGGCCAGGAGCTCCGGGATGTACTCCTTCTCCAGCTCCTCGAACCGCTCGGGGTTCCGGAAGAGCTCGGAGACGTTGATGGTCATGTGGTCGAGGAAGGCCGCGCGCGCGACGACGTCCTGGCGCAGCACCCCGAGGTAGGAGTCGAGGTCGTCGTGGCCCGAGCGCCGGGCGAAGGTGCGCAGCCGCCGCTCCATCTGGGCCCGCCGGTACTGCGTGAGGTCGATCTCGCAGAGGGACTTCACTCCGCCGCAGAAGCGGTCGTAGTCCGCGCCGGTGGCGGAGGTGGGGTTGGCGGTGCTCATCGGACTCCTCGGGAGGGGCGGTTCGGCATCAGCGGGCGAGGGCCCTCGCGCGAGGCGTGACGGCCTCGGAGATGGCGAGGGGCATGGCGTCGAGCGGGAAGACACCGTCGGCGAGCCCGGCCTCCTCGACCGAGCGGGGCATGCCCCAGACGACGCAGGTGCGCTCGGCCTCGACCAGGATGGTGCCGCCGGCGGCCCGGACGGCGCGCGCGCCGATCAGGCCGTCGTCGCCCATGCCGGTGAGGACGATCAGGGTGATGCGCGCGCCGTAGTGGCGGACGGCGCTCTCGATGGTGACGTCGGCACGGGGACGCAGGGCGCCGATCGGCGGAGCCTGCGAGAGCCGCACGCGCCCGCGGGCGGTGACCTCGAGGTGGGAGCCGCCGGGCGCGATCAGCGCCGTGTCGGCCGTGATCTCGTCGGTCGTGTCCGCCTCGCGCACCGACAGCTTCGACTTCTCGTTCAGCTGGGCCGCGAGCGGGCGGGTGAACCCGACCGGCATGTGCTGCACGATCAGGACGCCGCTGCCGAGGGGGGAGGGCAGGTGCGGCACCACCGAGTGGAGGGCGCGCGGGCCGCCCGTCGAGGTGGCGATGATCACCAGGTTGCCGCCGGCGACGCCGGCGCTGGTCGCCAGGCGGACGCCGGGGGTGGAGGGGCGCACGGGGCGCGCGAGCGCCGCGGTGCGGGCGCCGGCGGCCGAGCGCACCTTCGACACGAGCTCGTCGCGCGTGGTGCCCCAGCTCTGGGGCGAGAGGCGCAGGGCGGGCTTCTCGACCACGTCGATGGCGCCGGCGCCGCGGGCAGCGGTGGTCTCGGCGCTCGCCTTGCCGGTGAG
>JAEMRL010000382.1 GCA_016463385.1 Thermoleophilia bacterium | reverse complement strand
GTCCCGTGACCACGTGGTCTGCGAGGTCGGGACGATTCGCAGGGCTTCAGGTCAACGGCGCCCTGTCGGGTCTCCTGGATGGTCGGGGTGAGGGGACCCGTGATGGGGTCGTGAGTGGTTGGTGAGAGCCCTCGTGTGGACTCGGTGCGCACCGGCACACGAGCGCGAGGAGCACCCCGATGCCCGAGAGCCTCATCCCGATCTCCCAGCACTTCGCGGTCTGGGACCTACACCGCGGAAGCGGCTGGGTCTCGCTGTACGACCGGGGCCGCACCGTGGCCCGCGCGGATGTTGACGACATCGACGACTTCGACGTCATCATTGCGCTGCTGGCCGACCGGCGGGGGCTCTGCTTCGACTCCCGTCGCGAGGTCCTGATGCGGGTCACCGAGCCGGTGCACGTCCAGGGGAGGGGTGAATGAGGCTCACATGGGCCGACCGGTCGATCGTCCGGATCGCCCGGCTGCTGCAGCGGATCGCGCCGTGGCACCGCCTCCCGCGCTGGCTCGGCCTCGTCTGCCTGATGGGGATCCGCACCGAGCTGCGCCACCAGAACCTCTACGACGCGGCCCCGGATGATCCGGGTGCGCCGCCGCCGGGCGCGGCCGGCCGCCACTTCGGCCGTAACCAGCCGCTGTGGGCCGTCCACGCGCCCACCCCGGAGCGGATCCTCGAACCCAACCCGCGCGAGGTGAGCAGCCGGCTGCTGGCGCGCCGTGGGCCGATGCGCGAGGTGCCGTTCCTCAACCTGCTCGCTGCGGCGTGGCTGCAGTTCATGGTCCACGACTGGATGAGCCACGGACCGGGGGCGCCGGGCGAGGAGATCCGCGTTCCCCTGGCCGACGACGACGACTTCGCCGCGCGCTCCCCCGGCGACGAGATGCTCATCCGCCATTCCCGGCCGTCGGCCGTCGCCGGCGACGAGGGCCCGCCGGTGTTCGACAACACCGAGACCGCCTGGTGGGACGGCTCGCAGGTGTACGGCAGCAGCCCCGAGCGCGAGGCCCTGCTGCGCGAGGGCGCCGGCGGGCGCCTGAGGATGGGCGACGACGGCCTGCTGCCCGTCGAGGAGCGCAAGGGCGTCGACCTCACCGGCGTCAACGGCAACTGGTGGGCCGGCCTGTCGGTGATGCACACCCTGTTCGCCCGCGAGCACAACGCCGTCTGCGAGATGCTCGCGGCGCGCCACCCCGACTGGACGGACCAGCGGCTCTTCGAGACGGCCCGGCGGATCACCGCCGCCGTGATGGCCAAGATCCACACCGTCGAGTGGACGCCGGCCCTGGTCCCCCACCCCACCGTGGTCGCCGCGATGCGGGCCAACTGGTACGGCCTGCTCGGGCCCCGCGGGTCGCGCGCGCTGCGCCGGTTCTCGCGTGCCGACACGCTGATCGGGATCCCCGGATCGCGCTGCGACGACCACGGGGTGCCCTACTCCCTCACCGAGGAGTTCGTCGCCGTCTACCGGATGCACCCGCTGATCCCCGACGACTTCCGTCTGGTGCGGGCGGGCACCGGCGAGGAGACGGGCACGCGGACGATGACCGAGATGGCCGGGGCGGCCGCGCGGGCGGTGGTGGAGCAGCACCCGCCCGAGGACCTGATCGCCTCCTTCGCGGTCGGCCGACCCGGCCTGCTGCAGCTGCACAACTACCCCGACACGATGCGCGCGCTGCCCCGCAGCCGCACCGACGCCGGCGGCGGGGCGCCCCGCACCATCGACCTCGGCGCGATCGACGTCGTGCGCGACCGCGAGCGGGGGGTGCCCCGCTACAACGACTTCCGGCGCATGCTGCGCCTGCCCCCGGCCGCCGACTTCGCCGCGCTCACCGGAGACGAGGCGGCCGCGCGGGAGCTGGCGGAGGTCTACGCCGACGTCGAGGACGTCGACCTGATGGTCGGGCTCTACGCCGAGACGCCCCCGGAGGGCTTCGGCATCAGCGAGACCGCCTTCCGGATCTTCGTCCTGATGGCCTCGCGGCGCTTGAAGTCGGCGCCGGCGTTCACCGACGACTACCGGCCCGAGGTGTACACGGCGGAGGGGCTCGCCTGGATCGAGGAGGCGACCATGTCCGGAGTGATCGCCCGCCACCATCCCGCGCTCGCGGCGATGGCGGGCGACGTGGTCAACCCGTTCGTGCCCTGGGACCGCGCCACCAACCGGCGCTCCGGCGCCACCGCCCCGTTCGCCGCGGCCCCGGAGGCCCCATGAGCACGCGCATCCACCCCATCACCGACGGCACCGCGGGACGGGTGCACGCCTACCTGCTCGAGGAGGACGACGGCGTCACCCTGATCGACGCGCTCTCGGGCGGCGACGGAGCGGCGATCGTCGCGGGGCTGGCGGCCATCGGGAGGACGCCCGCCGACCTGAGGCGGATCCTGCTGACCCACGCCCACCGCTCGCACGTCTGCGGCGCGGCGCGGATGAGGGCCCTGAGCGGAGCGCGCATCCACGCCGACCCCTTCGAGGCGTCCGTGATGGCCGGCGAGCGCCCGTCGGCACCGACCGGCCTCTGGCCGCGCCGGCCCCTGCGCGTCTACCACCTCCAAGCCGGGCTGACGATCGGCGCGTACGTGGAGCGGGCGTGGAAGCGCTTCCCGGTCTTCGCCAACCCGCCGTTCGAGGTCGATCAGGAGATCGGACACGGCGACACGGTCGGCGCCCTGCAGGTGGTGCGCACCCCCGGGCACACCGACGGCAGCCTCTCGTTCTACTGGCCCGCCGAGCGGGCCCTGTTCACCGGCGACGTACTGGTGACCTGGCCGCGCCTGGAGATCGGCTGGCGCGGGCTCACGACGGATACGGCGCGCAACCGCCGCTCCCTCGC
>JAEMRL010000034.1 GCA_016463385.1 Thermoleophilia bacterium | reverse complement strand
TCCGAAGGGGCTCCATGGCCGATCAGTACATCTTCACCATGTACAAGCTCGGGCGGACGCATCCGCCCGACAAGACCGTGCTCAAAGAGGTCTCCCTCTCGTTCATGCCGGGCGCCAAGATCGGCGTGCTGGGCGTGAACGGCTCGGGCAAGTCGACGCTGCTGCGGATCATGGCGGGCCTCGACAAGGAGTTCACGGGAGAGGCCGCCCTGGCCCCCGGCGCGAGCGTCGGCCTGCTCCCCCAGGAGCCCGACCTCGACCCCTCCAAGGACGTGCGCGGCAACATCGAGGAGGGCGCGGCCGAGTCGGTCGCCCTGCTGCGGCGCTTCGAGGAGATCGGCGCCAAGCTCGGTGAGATGGAGCCCGACGAGATGGAGACCGCGCTGGTCGAGTACGGCGAGCTGCAGGACACCATCGACCGGCTCGACCTCTGGGACCTGGAGCGCAAGCTCGACGTCGCGATGGACGCCCTGCGCGTGCCCCCGGGCGACCAGGACGTGACCACCCTCTCCGGTGGTGAGCGCCGCCGCGTGGCCCTCTGCCGCCTGCTGCTCTCCACCCCCGACCTGCTGCTGCTCGACGAGCCCACCAACCACCTCGACGCCGAGTCGGTGGACTGGCTGGAGCGGCACCTCGAGGAGTACCCGGGCACCGTCGTGGCGGTGACCCACGATCGGTACTTCCTCGACAACGTGGCCGGCTGGATCCTCGAGCTCGACTACGGCCGCGGCATCCCGTGGAAGGGCAACTACTCGAGCTGGCTCGAGCAGAAGCGGATCCGCCTGGAGCAGGAGGAGAAGACCGAGTCGGCCCGCCAGAAGGCGCTGGCCCGCGAGCTCGAGTGGGTGCGCAGCTCGCCCAAGGCCCGCCAGGCCAAGAGCAAGGCGCGCATCGCCAACTACGAGAAGCTCCGCGCCGAGGAGGGCGAGCGCCGCTCGAAGGCGGTCGAGATCCGCATCCCGGCCCCGCCGAAGCTCGGGGACCTGGTGATGGAGGTCTCGAACGTCTCGAAGGGCTTCGGCGACCGCCTGCTGATCGACGACCTGTCGTTCACCCTGCCGCCCGCCGCGATCGTCGGCGTGATCGGCGCCAACGGCGCCGGCAAGACCACCCTCTTCAAGATGATCGCCGGTGTCGAGCAGCCCGACTCGGGCACGATCCGGATGGCGCCCGCCGTGCAGCTGGCCTACGTGGACCAGTCGCGCGAGCTGGAGGGGACGAAGACCGTCTGGGAGGAGATCTCCGGCGGCCTCGACCTGATCCAGCTCGGCGGCAGCGACGAGATCAACTCGCGCCAGTACGTCGCCTCGTTCAACTTCAAGGGCGCCGACCAGCAGAAGCCGGTCGGGATGCTCTCGGGCGGCGAGCGCAACCGCGTGCACCTGGCCAAGCTGCTCGCTGGCGGCGGCAACCTGCTGCTGCTCGACGAGCCGACCAACGACCTCGACGTCGACACCCTCCGCGCCCTGGAGGAGGCCGTCGTGGCCTGGTCGGGCTGCGCGATGATCACCTCGCACGATCGCTGGTTCCTCGACCGCGTGGCGACCCACATCCTCGCCTTCGAGGGCGACAGCGTGGTCACCTGGTTCGAGGGCAACTTCCAGGAGTACGAGGACCACCGCAAGCGGACCCTCGGCGAGGACGCCGCCCGTCCGAAGCGCATCACCTACCGGAAGCTGCACGCCCCGGGCTGAGATCGCCTCTTCGCGTGTGATGCGAGGCGCGTCGCGTCACACGCGAAGCCGGCAGTCGAATCAGGGGCGGCCGGCCCAGCCCTGGTCGGAGGCGAGGCGCTCGACCACCCCGCGCACGAGTCCCGCGTCCGGAAGACCGTCGAAGACGACTCCGCCGGACACGTCCAGGAGCTCGATCGAGACGATCCGGCCCGTGGCGTCGTAGTCCACGAACCGGCGCTCATCGAGCTGCTCCGTGCGCGCCGACCGGCGGGGGCCGGAGGCTTCGAGATCGATCGCGAGCGCGTCGGCCTCGGGGTCGTAGGTGGCCGTGAAGACGGTGTTGCTCATGGTCGCCAGAGTAGACGTTCCTCTCCGGTACCGCGACCCGGCGCGACGGTGTGAACGGTCCCGTTGCGCCGCCGGATCACCGTGATCCACCGCCCTCCGACCGTGGCCTCGTGCGCCCACCTGCCGGTGCTCCCCTGAAGCACACCCTCGTCGCGTTCGAGCACCGCTCCGACCTCCTCCCGCGTGATGCCCCTCAGCTCCATCCGGCGAAGCGCGTGCGCTGAGAATCGGAGGGGCGTGTGGGCCACTCACCGATGGAACCGCCTCGCAGCGCCCGATTCAGGATCCGGTCGCGTCAGAAGTGCGCCGGAACGGTAGGCTTTCTGGTCGGACTGCCGACCGTATGAGGAGACCGCTTTGACCCGGACGCCCGACGTTTTCTCCGCCCGTGACACCCTGGAGGCGGGCGGGCGATCCCACGTCATCTACCGGCTCGACGCCGTGCGGAAGGACCTGGCCCGCACGCCGTACACGATCAAGGTGCTGCTGGAGACCGTGCTGCGCAACTGCGGCCGCGGCTTCGTCACCGAGGAGGACGTGAAGGCGCTCGCCGGCTGGACGCCCCGCTCGGGCTCCACGGCCGAGGTGCCCTTCCTCCCGGCCCGCGTGGTGATGCAGGACTTCACCGGCGTGCCCTGCGTGGTCGACCTCGCCGCCATGCGCGACGCCATGAGCGCCCTCGGCGGCGACCCGAGCCTGATCAACCCGCTCGTGCCGGCCGACCTCGTCATCGACCACTCGGTGCAGGTCGACCGCTTCGGCGACCACCAGGCCTTCGCCGACAACGTCGAGATCGAGTACGAGCGCAACCGCGAGCGCTACATGCTGCTGCGGTGGGCCCAGCAGGCGTTCCGCGACTTCCGCGCCGTGCCGCCGGGCACGGGCATCGTCCACCAGGTCAACCTCGAGTACCTCTCGCCGGTCGTGCAGACCCGCGAGATCGAGGGCGAGCTGATGGCGTTCCCCGACACCCTCGTCGGCACCGACTCGCACACCACGATGATCAACGGCGTGGGCGTGCTCGGCTTCGGCGTCGGCGGCATCGAGGCCGAGGCCGTGCTGCTCGGCCAGCCGCTGTCGCAGCCGACCCCGACGGTCATCGGCCTGAAGCTGACCGGCGCGATCCCCGCCGGCACCACGGCCACCGACCTCGTGCTCACGGTCACCGAGATGCTCCGCGCGCACGGCGTGGTCGGCAAGTTCGTCGAGCTCTACGGCGCCGGCCTCTCGTCGCTCAGCCTCGCCGACCGCGCGACCATCTCGAACATGTCGCCCGAGTTCGGCGCCACGGCGACGATGTTCCCGATCGACGACGAGACGCTGCGCTACATGGACACCACCGGCCGCCCGGCCGAGACGATCGCCCTGACCGAGGCCTATGCCAAGGCGCAGGGCCTGTTCCGCACCGACGCCGACCCGGACCCCGAGTTCGACGAGACGCTCGAGCTCGACCTCTCGACGATCGTCCCGAGCCTCGCCGGCCCGCGCCGCCCGCAGGACCGCGTCACGCTCGACAACGTCGCCGATGAGTTCCGCGAGAACTTCACCGACGGCCTCGTCGCGAACGGCGCCGGCCCGCACTACGAGCCGGTGGACGTGACGGTGGAGGGCGAGACCTTCCCGCTGCAGACCGGCTCGGTGGCGATCGCGGCCATCACCAGCTGCACCAACACCTCCAACCCGTACGTCATGGTCGGCGCCGGCCTGCTCGCCAAGAAGGCCGTCGAGAAGGGCCTTAAGACCCCGCCGTGGGTCAAGACGAGCCTCGCCCCGGGCAGCCGCGCGGTGACCGGCTACCTCGACCGCGCCGGGCTGACGCCGTTCCTCGACGAGCTGCGCTTCGACCTGGTCGGCTACGGCTGCACCACCTGCATCGGCAACTCGGGGCCGCTCGCGGGCCCGATCGACGAGGCGATCGAGAAGAACGGCCTCGTGGCCGCCGCGGTGCTCTCGGGCAACCGCAACTTCGAGGGCCGCATCCACCCGAACATCCGCGCCAGCTACCTCGCCTCGCCGCCGCTCGTGGTGGCCTACGCCCTGGCCGGCCGGGTGGACATCGACCTCACCACCGAGCCGCTCGGCGAGGGCTCGGACGGGCCGGTCTACCTCTCCGACATCTGGCCGACCCAGCAGGAGGTCGCCGACGCCGTCCACGGCTCGGTCGACCGCAAGCTCTTCTCCGAGAGCTACGCCACGGTGTTCGAGGGCGACGAGCGCTGGCGCGCCCTGCCGGTGCCCGAGGGCCAGACCTACGAGTGGGACCCCGAGTCGACCTACGTGCAGCTGCCGCCGTTCTTCAGCAGCATCACGCCGGAGCCCGCCCCGATCACCGACATCGTCGGCGCCCGGGCGCTGGCGGTGCTCGGCGACTCGATCACCACCGACCACATCTCGCCCGCCGGCAGCATCCCGGCGAGCAGCCCGGCCGGCCGCTACCTGGTGGAGCACGGCGTGGAGCCGCGCGACTTCAACAGCTTCGGCTCGCGGCGCGGCAACCACGAGGTGATGATGCGCGGCACGTTCGGCAACATCCGCCTGCGCAACGCCCTCGCCGGCGGCAAGGAGGGCAACTGGACCGAGTACCTGCCCACCGGCGACATCACCTCGATCTACGAGGCCTCGATGGACTACCAGGCCTCGGGAACCCCGCTGATCGTCCTGGCCGGCGCCCTCTACGGCAACGGCTCGAGCCGCGACTGGGCGGCCAAGGGCACCCTGCTGCTGGGCGTCCGGGCGGTCATCGCCAAGTCGTTCGAGCGCATCCACCGCGGCAACCTGGTGGGCATGGGCGTCCTCCCGCTCCAGTTCCACGAGGGTGAGGGCCACGAGGAGCTCGGCCTGACCGGCCGTGAGACCTTCTCCCTGATCGGGCTCGCCGACCTGGCGCCGCGCCAGGACGTGACGATCAGCTACACCCGCGAGGACGGCTCGACCGGCTCGTTCAGCGTGCTCGCGCGCGTCGACGGCCCGACCGAGCTGAACTACATCCACAACGGCGGCATCCTGCCGACCGTGCTCCGGCGCCTCTACAAGGAGAGCGCCGCCTCCTGATGCACCCCGCCCCCCGGGTCGCGATCGCGCGGCCCGGGGGGCATTGTCTCGCCCGCGAGGTGGACTGTTCCGCCGAGCGGCCGACAAAGACTGTGTGATCAGAGCCCGATCCGCCTCCGCCGCCTCGTCGCGGCGCGAGGACGATCCCCGCCGCGACCAGGGATGGGCGGCGGCCGTCCGCGCCGAGCGGCGGATGCAGGCCGCCCAGATGGGGATCCTGGCCGTCCTCGCCCTGGTGGTGCTGGCCGTCGCGGCCATCACCGGTCGCGGCATGGTCGACGAGCTGGAGCGCTATCGCGGCGAGCAGAGCGTGCAGAGCCGGCTCGACTCCCTGCGCTACAGCCTCCAAGAGGAGGAGGCCGCCCTCTGGCGCCGTCGCGCCGAGGGCGACACGCGCATCCCGCTCGAGGTGGCCGCCAACATCCTCGCCGCGAACGGCGAGGCGATCGCGCTGAGCCGGGTGGAGGCCGGCGGCGACGGGTCGGCCGCCGAGCAGACGGCCATCGCCGAGACGCTCGACGGGCTCACGGCCGTGGTCGGCCTGGTGGCGTCGTCATCCGGGTCGCCCGAGCTCGGGTCGCCCGCAGACCGGCGCTTCGTGGCGGCCCTGACGCCGCTGATCACCGATCTGCGGTCCGCCGCCGACACCTGGGCCAGCGAGAACTCCGCGGAGCTCGACGACGCCAACGCGGCGGTGACCGCGGCCACGCGGCGCATCATCACGCTCACCGGCGCGACCGCGATCCTGGCCATCCTCCTCGGGCTGCTCACGTGGCGCCTGGTCGCGCGCAGCCGGCGACGGATCGTGGACGCCCTGCAGGCCGCCACGGAGCGACTGCGCCACCTGGCCGACACCGACCCGCTCACCGGGCTCTCGAACCAGCGCCTGCTGCACGACCGCCTCCAGGAGGCGACCGCGTCCGCGCAGGCCACCGGGCGCGGCCTCAGCGCCGTGATGATCGACCTCGACCACTTCAAGGCGGTCAACGACACCTTCGGTCATCCGGTGGGCGACCTGGTGCTCGTCGAGACCGCCCGCCGCATCCGTGCGGCGTCCCGTGCCGGGGACATCGTCGCGCGGATCGGTGGCGAGGAGTTCCTGATGCTCCTGCCCGACACCGACGGGGTCACCGCCCTCGCGGTCGCCGAGCGCGTGCGGGCCGCGGTGCGCTCCTTCGAGTACCCGGCCGGCGCCGGGCGCCTCACCGCCTCGCTCGGCATCGCGACCCTGACCGACGAGCTCGACGCCGACGGCCTGCTGGCCCAGGCCGACGCCGCCCTCTACTGGGCCAAGCGCCACGGTCGCGACGGCGCCTTCCGCTACAACCCGGACCTGATGGGAGACCTGTCGGTGCCCAACCGGGCGCGGGAGATCGCGCGCGAGGACGGGCTCGCCGCCCTTCGCGCGCTGGCCCGCGCGATCGACGCGCGCGATGCGGCCACCCAGCGCCACTCCATCCGCGTCGCCGACATGGCGGTGATGATCGCCACCGCCCTCGGGTGGACCCAGGACGAGGCGATCCGGCTGCGCGAGGCCGGCCTGGTGCACGACGTCGGCAAGATCGGCATCCCCGACTCGATCCTGCTGAAGTCGTCCGGGCTCACCCCCGAAGAACGCGAGCTGATGAAGGACCACGCGCGCCTCGGCGCGCGGATCGTCTCGGAGGTGCTCGACCCGGACCAGGTCGAGTGGGTCGCCCACCACCACGAGCGCTGGGACGGGGACGGCTACCCGCTCGGCATCGACGGGACCAACATCCCCGAGGGCGCGCGCATCCTCGCGGTGGCCGACTCGTGGGACGCCATGACCAGCGCGCGCGAGTACAACGTCGCCCTGAACCGCGAGGAGGCGCTCGAGGAGTGCGTCCGCTGCTCGGGCTCGCACTTCTGGCCGGCGGCGGTCGACGCCCTGGTGCGGCTGGACGTCGCCGGGGCGCTGCCCGAGCCCGAGGCCGCGGAGCTCATCCCCGCCTAGGGGCTGCAGCTCGTGGCCGGGCGCGGCCGCGAGCTCCTCCTGGTGGCGCCGGCGTCCGCCGTCGAGCGGGCCCTCGGCCTCTAGCCGAAGCGCCCCGTGATGTAGTCCTGCGTCCTCTTGTCGGCGGGCGCGGTGAAGATCTTCTCGGTGTCGCCGTGCTCCGCGAGGACGCCGTAGCGCTCGCCCTGATCCATGCCGGCGACGGTGAAGAAGGCCGTGCGGTGGGAGACGCGGGCGGCCTGCTGCATGTTGTGCGTCACGATCACGATCGTGTACTGCGTGACCAGCTCGTTCATCAGGTCCTCGATGGCGAGGGTCGAGATCGGGTCGAGCGCCGAGCAGGGCTCGTCCATGAGGATCACCTCGGGCTCGACGGCGATCGCCCGGGCGATGCAGAGCCGCTGCTGCTGACCCCCGGAGAGGGCGAAGGCGTCCTGGTCGAGCTTGTCCTTGACCTCGTCCCAGAGCGACGCCTTGCGCAGCACAGCCTCGATCCGCTCGGCGGTCGGCTTGATGCCGTTGACCTTCATCCCGAAGTTCAGGTTCTCCTTGATGGACTTCGGGAACGGGTTGGGCTTCTGGAACACCATCCCGATACGGCGGCGCACATCCACCGAGTCGATGTCGGAGGCGTAGAGGTCCTGGTCGTGGAACTCGATCCGCCCATCGACACGCGTTCCGGGAATGAGGTCGTTCATCCGGTTGAGGCAGCGCAGGAAGGTCGACTTGCCACAGCCCGACGGGCCGATAAGCGCCGTGATCTCGTGGCGGTGGATCTCGACGTTGACGTCCTTCAGCGCGCGCGCCTTGCCGTAGTAGAAGTCGAGGTCGGTGGCACGGAACACGACACCGTGCGAGCCGCCCGGCCTCTTGGGGGCCGACGCGGTCGGAGTGGTGACGAGCTCATCGCCCGTGCCGGCGGCCACCTGGGTGGTGGTCGTCGGCGAGTCGGACATTGAATCGGGCACAGATGGTCTCCTTACCAGCGTCGGCTGAACTTGTTGCGCAGGAAGATCGCCACGGCGTTCATCAGAACCAGGACGACGAGCAGCACGATGATGCCACTCGCGGCCAGGTCGAGGAAGTCCTGCTGGGGCCGGTCGGCCCAGTCGAAGATCTGGAGGGGCATCGCGAAGAGCGGGGTGTCGTTGGCCTCGGTGGGGTTGATGCTCGGCGTCTGCGTGCCGAAGGCGACGCCGCCGACGACGATCAGGGGCGCCGCCTCGCCGATCGCGCGGGACATCGCGAGGATGGTCCCGGTGAGCATGCCGGGGATGGCGGCAGGGATGGTCTGGCGGGAGACGGCCTGCCAGCGCGTCGCGCCGAGGGCCATCGCGCCCTGCTCGATCGAGACCGGCACCGCCCGGATCGCCTCGCGGCTGGCGATGATGATGATCGGGAGGACCAGGATCGCGAGCGTGAGGCCGCCCGACAGGAGCGACTTCTGGAGCCCCACGAAGGAGACGAAGAGCGCCAGGCCGAGAAGCCCGTAGATGATCGAGGGCACGGCCGCGAGGTTCGAGATGTTGACCTCGACGGCCCGGTTCACCGGCGGTCCGATCCGCGCCCAGAGGAAGCTGGCGCGAACCTCGAGGCGCTTCAGCGTGACGCCGAAACCCGTGGCGCCCGCGGCCTCCATCTCGTGGAGCCTGCGCTGGCGGGCGTACGCGTTGCCCTCGAGCTGGCTGCGGCTGAGCGCCGCGAACTTCTCGAGGTAGGTCGCCGCGGCGAAGCCGATCGGGATGGCCACGGTGATCGTGATCAGCATCAGCACGAGCGAGCCTCGCAGCGCCGAGTTGAAGCCGGCGCGCTCGGCGCTGGTGGAGACCGGGTCGGTGATGAAGGCCCAGTCGAGGCTGCCGAGGCCCGACGCGAGGATCGCCCCGAGGAGCCAGACGAGGGCGCCCATGGTGATGGTGACCGCGCCGAGCGCGGCGGCGTGGAAGGCGGCGTCGGCGGGCCGGGGGCGCTTCTTGCGGAGCGGGCGGACCTCGGCGGCGTCGCCGAGCGGGAGGGAGGGTGCGTCGGTGGCCATGTCGCCCCCTAGTGGTAGACGGTGCGGAAGCGGCGCACGAAGCGCACGGCCACCAGGTTGATGATCAGGGTCACCACGAACAGCAGGATGCCGACGGCGAAGATCGACTGGTACTGCGTGCTGCCACGCACGGCCTCGCCCTTCGAGATGGCCACGATGTAGGCGGTGATCGTCTGCATCGGGTCGGTGGGATTGGCCGACAGGTTCGCCTGGGTGCCGGCCGCCAGCGTCACCGCCATGGTCTCGCCGACCGCGCGGGAGACACCCAGCACGATCGCCGCCATCACGCCCGAGAGCGCTGCGGGCAGGACGATCCGCCCCGCCACGACGCGCTTGGTGGCGCCCACGCCGTAGGCGCCCTCGCGCATGGCGCGCGGCACAGCCCGCATCGCGTCCTCCGAGAGCGAGCTGATCAGCGGGGTGATCAGCAGCCCGACCACGATGCCCGCCGAGAGGGCACTGAAGATCTGGTTCTCGTCGATCAGCCCGATCGACTGGAGGGCCGGGGTGATCGAGTCGAGGGCGAAGAAGCCCAGGACGATCGTCGGCATGCCCGCGAGGAGCTCGAGGATCGGCTTGATGGTCCGCCGTACCGGCTCTGCCGCGTACTCGGAGAGGTAGATCGCCGAGCCCAGCCCGAGCGGGACGGCGACCAGGGCCGCGATGCCCGCGATCATGAGGCTCGCCGACAGCAGGGGCAGCACGCCGTAGGTGTCGTTGACCGGCTCCCACACGCTTCCCGTGAGGAAGTCCATGACGTTGACATCGGCGAAGAACGGGGCCCCCTCGGTGATGAGGGTGATCACGATCCCCGCGGTCACGAGGACCGATACCAGCGCCGCCGCCCCCAGGAGCAGGAGAGTGGCCTGCTCGAGGGGGCGCCGGCGACGACGGGCGAGACGCGGGGCGCCGTCCGTGTCCATCGTCTCGCTCGTCGTCGTCACGTCGTCAGCCCGGGCCTAGGCGGCGGGCAGCTTCGCGATGGCCTCGTCCAACGCGTCCTGCGGCGCCGGCACGAACTGCTGCTCCTCGGCCAGGGAGGTCGAGTTCTCGAGGTAGTACCGGACGAACGCGGCGACCTCGGGACGGGCGAGCGACTCGGTGTTGACGTAGATGAACAGCGGACGCGAGAGCGGGTAGGTGCCGTCCGTGATCGTGTCGACCGTGGGCTCGACGCCGTCCAGCGTGAAGGCCTTCAGGCTGTCGATGTTCTCCTCGAAGTACGAGAACCCGAAGTAGCCCATGCCGCCGTCGGCGCCGGTCACCGCGCGCACCGTGACGTTGTCGTCGGCCGAGGCCGTGTAGTCCTGGCGCGGGGTGATGACCTCACCGGCCGCGTCCTCGCCGAGCACTTCCTCGTTGAAGAAGTCGTAGGTGCCCGACTGGGAGTCGGCGCCCGCGAGCGTCAGGCCGACGTCGTTGAAGCCGCCGCCCGGGATGTCCTTCCAGTTCTTGATCTTGGAGTCGGGACTCCAGACGGCCTTGAGCTGGTCCATGGTGAGGGCGTCAGAGCCCAGGTCGGAGTTGGCCGACGTGACGATCGTGATGCCGTCCGACGCGACGCGCAGCTCCTCGTAGGTGACGCCGCCCGTCTCACACGCGGCGATCTCCTCGTCCTTGATCGCGCGGGAGGCGTCCGAGATGTCGGTCTCGCCGGTGCAGAAGAGCTCGAAGCCACCACCGGTGCCGGACGTGCCGACGGTGATGTTGACGTCGCCGTTGTCCGCCGCGAAGGCCTCCGCGGCGGCGGAGGTGAGGGGAGCGACCGTCGACGAGCCGTCGACCTTGATGTCGCCGGCGAGACTCGCGCCGCCCCCGGAGGTGTCCGAGCCGGAGTCGTCGTCGTCGCCGCAGCCGGCGGCGGCGAGTGAGCCCAGAGCGAGCGCCGCTGATGCGGCGATCAGGGCGATTCGGCGTCCACGTGCCATGTGATGGTGCTCCTCTCGAAACGGAAGACGGGGACTCCGGGGCACCGGATCCCGCAGATCGCCGAGGACGCTAGCCCGCGGCCGTGCGGGCCCGGGTGACTTTGCTGTGACCCCTGCGTGAACGACTTGTGAACACCCGTCCGGGAGCCGTGTAGGAACCGGAGCGACCGCGGCCGCGCACGCC
>JAEMRL010000381.1 GCA_016463385.1 Thermoleophilia bacterium | reverse complement strand
CCGTGGGCCAGCTCGCCGAGGTCATCAGCCGGGTGGCCGGCGAGGAGCACATCACCATCGGGGACGACGCGGTGGCGCTCGTCGCCCGCCACGCGACCGGCTCGTTCCGCGACGCGCTCGGCACGCTCGAGCAGATGGTGACGTACTCGGGGACGACGATCACCACCGACGACGTGCTCGCCGTGCTCGGCATCGCCGACGCGGATCTCCTCTTCGGCGTGATGGATGCCGTGGCGTCCGGGGACGCCGCGAAGACCCTGCGCGGGTGCGCGCGCCTGGTGAACACCGGTCGCGACCCCCTGTCGTTCGTCCGCGACCTTGAGGCCCACGCCCGCGACCTGCTCGTCGTCCAGACGCTCGGCGAGGTCCCGGCCGAGATGCGGGTGACCGCCGACCGCGATCGGCGCATCGCCGCCCAGGCCGGGCGGATCGGACGGGCGCAGGTCGGCCGCCTGCTCGACCTGCTCGCCGAGGCGATGCGCGCGAGCAGGGACGGCGCGGACCCGCAGACCTTCCTCGAACTCGCGCTGGTGAAGGCCGCCGCCCCCGAGATCGACCCGTCCACCAAGGCGATCGCCGCGCGGCTGGAACGCCTGGAGCACGCGGTCAACGCCGGCGCGTCCGTGTCGGTCGCCGCCCCGCCGATCCGTTCGCCGGAGCCCGCGCCCGCGCCGGAGCCCGCGCCCGAGCCGCCCGCCGGCCGGTTCGAGCGCGACACGATGCCGGTCGGGCATGCCGGGGCGGCCACGGCCGTCGCCGCCATGCCTCAGTCTCAGCCTCGAGTTGAGCCTGAGACTGAGGCGCTGGCCGCCCCGGCCCCCGCGCCGCCGCCGCCCGTGCCCGCGGTGGGCATGACGCTCACCGACCTCCTCGACGTCTGGCCCGCCGTGCTCGACGCGGTGCGCGAGCGCCACGCGCTGTGCGCCGGCCTGCTGTCCGCCGCGCGCCCGGTCGCGGTGGACGCCGAGGTGCTGATCGTCGCGTTCCCCGAGGACCAGGAGTTCCTGCGCCGCAAGGCCGACGATCCCGACATGCGCGCCTGCGTCGGCGAGGCGCTGCGCGCCGTCACGGGCGCGTCGCCGCAGATCACGTACGAGCTGCGCGACCTCGCGGCGGCGGCCGAGGCCGCCGGCACGCCCGCGCCCGTGCCCGACACCGGCCCGGAGTTCATCGAGAAGCTGATGGCGGCGTTCGACGCCGAGGAGATCCGCCCCGAAGACGAACCCCCCAAGGAGCCGTGATGCCCCAGCCGAACCTCAACCAGCTCGCCAAGATGGCGCAGAAGATGCAGGCCGACATGGCCGCCGCGCAGGAGGCGCTGGCCGGCGAGGAGGTCGAGGCGTCGGCGGGCGGCGGGATGGTCACCGTGAAGATCACGGGCGATCTGCAGGTCAAGGCGATCACGATCGACCCGGACGCCGTGGATCCCGAGGACGTGGAGCTGCTCCAGGACATGGTGCTGGCCGCGGTCAACCAGGCCGTCAACCAGGCGCAGGAGCTGGCGGCGACGCGGATGGGCGCGGCGACCGGCGGGCTGGGCGGCGCCGGCGGTCTCGGCGGCATGCTCGGGATGTAGTTCGCCGACGCTATGCCCGCTCAGCGGGCACGACGTCGGCCCGGTCGGCGGCGCGCCCACCGACGTGCCGTCGCAGGAACGCCAGCTGGTCGGCGACCACCGCCTCATGGGCCGGACCGTCGTAGATGTCGAAGTGATCCACGCCGGCATATGTCCGCAGCTCCCCGTGCGGCGCCCGTCGCGCCGCTGCGATCGCCGGCCCCGGCCGGGCCACGCGGTCGGCCTCCCCGACGCACACGAGCCACGGGCAGTGGAGCCGCGCGGCGTGCCGGTTCGGGCGGAATGGCCGGCCGAGCAGCCAGCGAGCGGAGGCCCGGTTGCGCCACCGCGACGCCTCACCGGTCGCGACGACGCGCCGCCATCCCTCCTCGCCCCCGGGGGCGTTGATGAAGGCGGCCTCGCCCGGCTGCCCCACCGCCGGCAGGTGGCCGCCGCGCGCCGCAGTGGCCAGCATCCGGGTGGCGACCCATGGGCCGGAGCGGTGCGCCTGCGTCCACAGGTCCAGGAATGGCACCTGGCTGATCGCGGCTGCGACGTCCCTGTCCGCCGCAGCCGCCGCCAGGGCGTTGCCGCCGCCCATCGAGGACCCGAAGGTCACGATGCGCGCGGGGTCGACCCCGGGCAGCCGGCGAGCGAACGCGATGACGGCGCCCCAGTCGGCGAGCTGGAGACGCGGATCGAAGAGATCCGGCTCGCCGCCGCTGTCGCCGAACCCGCGATGGTCGAACACCATCGCGCCGAACCCGGCGGTCGCAAAGCGCTCGGCGAACGGCCCGAGACGATCGCGGCGGGTGCCGGACAGGCCGTGGGCCATGACCACCACCGGGGCGCGGGGCTCGCCGCCGGCGGGCGGGTACCACCAGGCGGCGCAGTCGTCGCGATCGGAGGGGATGCGGAGCTCGTGTCGTTCCATGCCCCTTCAACGCCGGGCGGCGCGCGGATGTGAGGTCGGGGCCGATCACTACCGTTGCCCGCGTGTACGCCCCGCCGATCCAGCGGCTGATCGCCGAGCTCTCGAAGCTGCCGGGCATCGGTCAGCGCACCGCGCAGCGCCTGGCGTTCCACATCCTGCGGGCCTCCGGTGAGGACGCCGCGGCGCTCGCGGCGGCGATCATCGAGGTCAAGGAGAAGATCGGCGCGTGCGAGGTCTGCTTCAACCTCGCGGAGGGCCCGCGCTGCCGGATCTGCCTGGACGAGCGCCGGGACCGGCGCGTGATCTGCGTCGTCGAGGAGTTCGGCGACATCATCCCGATGGAGCGCACCCACGAG
>JAEMRL010000033.1 GCA_016463385.1 Thermoleophilia bacterium | reverse complement strand
CCGTCAGTCCAGGGCCGAGGGCTCCGCGGGGGGTGACGGGGGGTGGGACTTGATCGTCAGGGTCCGGTTCCGGACCTCGATCTCACCGGCCTCCGCGAGGCGACCGAGCGCCAGTGTCACCGACTCCCTCACCGCCCCGACCATGTTCGCCAGCTCCTGATGCGTCAGGCGCAGGTCGAGGCGGATGCCGTCCGGCGTGACGCGCCCCCAGCGCTCGGCGAGTTGCCGGAGCTTGAGCAGCAGCCGGCGCTCCACGCGGGGCTCGAGGGCGATCGCGACGGCGAGCTCGCGCTCGGCGATCTGAGCGCTGAGCACCCGGACGAGGTTGGCGGCGAGAGCGGGGTCGCGCAGCCACGCCTCCATGCGCTCACGGTCGACGAGGTGGATCAGCGAGTCCTCGATCGCGAAGCAGCGGACGTGGGGGCCCGCGACCTGCCAGCCGTCGAGGGGCCGGACGATCAGGTCCCCCTGCTCGAGCATCCCGATCGTGCGCTCGCGCTCGTCGTCGACGATCACCCCCTGCGCCAGGCGCCCGCCGCCGATCACGCAGCAGACGGCTCCGCTGTCGGCGATCGAGAACTCGCCCCCGGGGGCGACCGTTACGGTCTCGAGCCCCGCGACGGCGCGCGAGAGGGCGTCGTCACCGAGGTCGGCGAAGAGGTCGATCGCGCGGAAGTCGTCGGTGGTCGTCATGAGGATGCGATGAGCGCGATCGACGCGATGGTGTTCACCGTCGCGTGGGTGGTCACGGACGCCCAGTATCCCCGCTTGCGGTACACCCAGGCGAGCACCATCCCGGTCGCGATGAGCGCCACCGCTCGCGGCCACAGGAGATACGCGTCGGCGTGCGCGGCGGCGAAGAGCGCCGACGAGAGCATCGCCGCCGGCCAGAAGCGCATCTTGCGGACGAGACCGCGCAGCAGGAGGCCTCGGAAGAGCAGCTCCTCACCGAGGGGCGCGAACACGACGAGGGCGATCACCATCAGCACCAGCTGCCAGGGGGCGGTGCCGATCTCCTCGACCTCCTCGAGGCGCCGCTCCACCACCGGATCGATCGCCGACCCCGTCAGCAGGATGATCGCGGCCCCGATGATGACCACGGCGCCCATGCCGGTGCCCAGACCCACCGTCCGGCCGAGGGACTCCGGCCGGGCGACCGCCAGGCGCCGCTCGTGCTCGGGAAGCCGCCTCCACAAGCCGATCGCGAAGAGCAGCAGGAGCAGGCCGGTGCCGAAGGCGAGGATCGCCCCGACCGAGTCGTCGGACAGGTCGAACAGACTGAGGATCCCGGCGCCGACGATCAGGAGCGCGAACGCCAGGACGACGGCGCCGATCGGCGAGAGGACGCGCCAGGCGAAGCCCGGCGGCGCGTGACGGGCCTCGCGCGGAGCCTGGTCGGCGGTCACCACTGGACCGAGTGTAGGGGGCCGGCCCCCGCGGAGGTCCTAGGCGATGCCGACGGCCGCGCGCACGGAGCCGAGCACGCCGTGGGCGCGCTCGCGCGCCCGGTCGGCGCCCGAGCGCAGGATGGCGTCGAGTTCCCCCCGGTCGGACATGAGGGCGTCGTAGCGCTCACGAGGCCCCGAGAGCACCGCGTCGAGTTGCTCGAAGACCACGTCCTTCATCTCGCCCCAGCCCATCCCCCCGGCGAGCATGCGCGCGCGCAGCGCGGCGCAGGCCTCGGGATCCGCGAACTGACGGTAGAAGGCGAAGAGGGCCGACGAATCCGGATCCTTGGGCTCCTCCACCGGCGTGCTGTCGGTCTTCATCCGGCGTACGAGCTTGCGCAGAGCGTCGCGGCCGGCGAAGAGCGGGATGGTGTTGTCGTAGGACTTGCTCATCTTGCGGCCGTCCAGCCCCGGCAGGGTGCTCTCCTCGCGGTCCTCGGCGGTGACGTGCTCGGGGAGCGGTAGCGCGAAGCGGCTCCCGTAGGCGAGGTTGAACCGCTCGGCGATGTCGCGCGCGTACTCGACGTGCTGCACCTGGTCGCGGCCCACGGGGACGACGTCGGCGGCCATGATGAGGATGTCGGCCGCCATCAGGACCGGGTAGTTGAACAGGCCCATCGAGACGCCCGAGTCGAGGTCCTCGACCCCGGCGTCCACGTTGCGGTCCCGCGCGGCCTTGTACGCGTGGGCGCGATTCATCAGGCCCTTCGCCGTCATGCACGAGAGCACCCACTGGAGCTCGAAGGTCTCGGGCACGTCCGACTGGCGGTAGAGCGTCACGGCCGAGGGATCGAGTCCGCATGCCAGCCAGGACGCGGCCACCGAGTGCGTGTACTCGTCGAGCACCGCCGGGTCGCGCACCGTCGTGAGCGCGTGGTAGTCGGCGATGAAGTAGAAGGCGTCGTAGTGGGCGGTCAACGCGATCGCCGGACGGATCGCCCCGACGTAGTTGCCCACGTGGGGCACGCCGGTGGGCTTGATGCCGGTCAGGGAGACCGGTCGGGGGGAGGTCACCATGGCCCCATGCTACGGGTCGGCCCCGTGGTGCATCGGGCCGTGCGTGGCGCCAATGGCGTCGGGGGAGCAGCCGGGCGGGCGTCGGCGCCGGTGCCGGATATCGGGCCCCGCTTCATCGATCCCAGAGGGCGATGTCGCGAACGGTCATGCCGGCGGAGGGCGCGACTCCGCGGCCGGTGGCGGACAGCTCCGAGGCCACGCGGGTCCCATGGCCACCTGGTCGCGGGAGGGCCGCGCGCCGCCTCAGGTGTGGGCGGCCGGATCGTGGCGAGGAGCCCGGGACGTCCGGCATGGGCCACCGCGAGGCCCTCGCAGGCCCCACGGTAGCCCTCCGGTCATGTCGCCCGGACGGACTTCGACGAACCGGTCCGGCAGGCCAGGGTTTCCGGGCGGTCGCGGGACAGTGCTGCGTCGTAGTCGGCCAGGATCCGACCGAGGATCGTGCCCAGCGCCCGTGCCTCGGGTGGTGCGCTGGAGTCGGCGTCCATCGCGGCGTGCGCCATCCGGGCGCCGGACACAAGCGCCGACACCTCCTGCGACGTGGCGACGAGCGCGATGGCGTTCGCCCGGATGCGAGTGATCCTCACCTCGACCCTCACCCGGGCGTCGGGGCGGACTGGGAGCGGACGTAGGCGGCGATCTGGTCGAACTCCGCAACGAACTCGTCGTAGTCGATCTGCATCGCGTTGAGGTAGGTGCTCCAGCCCATCGTGTGCCTGGCCATCATCGACGCCTCGGCGATCTCCTCCTCCGTGGCGCCGAAGAGCCGGGCGGCCTCGGCGTGGAAGTAGGCGCAGTAGCGACAGCGCGTCGCACCGGAGACGGCCAGCCCGATCAGCTCCTTGTACTTGTTCGGCACGGCGGTCTCAGCCAGCTCGATGAGCTTGAAGCTCGTCCACTCGCTGTCGATCAGGGCATCCGGGACGCCCGACCAGAAGCTCGGGACGAGTCCGAGGGTGTTCCGGATGTCGGCCTCGACGTCGGCGCGCGACATGTTGAGGTCCTCCCGTTCCGCGGACGGCGGCTCCGTCCGATGCGAATCACGCTACGACCGCGGCGGGCGCCCGCCATCGGGCGAACGCACCATCTTCGTCCCGGCGGCGCCTACAGCGGTCCGGCGATCCCCCGCTCGGTCGCGATCCTCGTCGCCTGCGCGCGGTTGTGGACGCCGAGCTTGCAGAAGAGGTTCGAGACGTGGCGGCCGACGGTCTTCTCGCTGATCACGAGACGCTGGCCGATGCCCCTGTTGGACAGCCCCTCGGCGAGCAGCCGGAGCACCTCCATCTCGCGGCCGGTGAGGCCGGCATCCTCCGCGTGGCCGCCTCGCGTGGGCAGAGCGGCCTCCTGGGCGTCGATCTCCTCTCCGACCAGGCGTCGCAGCCATCCGTCGACGCTGCCCTCCCCGAAATCGAGCCACACCGGCTGGTAGCGAGTTCCGCCGATCTCGATCGGATCGCCGATCGGGGCGAAGCCGAGGGGGGTGAAGATCGGGGAGAGGGCCTGCGGGTCGGCCATGACCGAATAGAGCCGCGACAGGCGGGGGCGCAGCTGCATGTAGGAGCGCTTCACGTCGAGCCAGCACGCGCCGACGGCCGGGGACAGCATCTCCCCGGTCTCGAGGCCCAGCCAGCGGCGCATCGTGAGCGTCCGATCCCCCGGAGGCGGAGGCACCTCCGCCATGTGCGCGCGCCAGGCGCGCGCCACCGGATCGAGCTCGAAGAGCGCCGGATCGATGCCGTCGAACTCCGCGAGATGCAGGACGGCGCCCACGCCCTCGGGTCCCCGGGCCACCGAGAACGCCTCCGGCTGACGCTCCCACCAGCGCTCGAGGAGCGCCGCCGCCTCATCGCTCTCGTGCGCGTCGGCGATCGCGCGGATGGCCGCCCCGTCGCGCGGCTCCGCCCGCTCGACCGTCTCCCGCCCGGCGCCGGCGGGAAAGCACGCCGATCGGAGGACCGGGTTCTGGATCAGGTAGATCAGGTCGGCCGTGATGTCCCACAGCCGTTCGGGGACCGGTCGGCGGGCGCGGATCTCGAAGTACGACCAGGCCCGGCGCCGGTAGCGCGCATGCGCCTCCGGGTCGCGCTCAGCCAGCTCCCGGGCGATGGTCTCGCGGACCACGTCGTGGATCACGAGCCCCTCGGGCGTGCGCTCGACGAACGGCAGGCGCCGCAGATCGTCGAACTCCTGCCGCACCGATGGGCGTCCCAGCAGCGAGCGCAGGATCGGCTCGGTGACCCGCCGCGAGGTCGAGGCCGCTTCCAGCGTCTCGAGGAGCGGTGCGGGCAGCCCACCGACGAGCGCGTCGAGGAGCTCCCCGATCACGTGCGGGAGCGGGCCGAACTCGATGTCGAGATCCGGCTCGACCGCGACCGCGCCCGCCGCCAGTTCCAGGGCCAGCGGATGGCCCCGGGCGAAGCGATTGACCCTCGCCGCCTGGAGCTCGGTCAGCCCGCGCTGCCTCAGCATGCTGAGCGACTCGGCCTGATCGAGGGGGCTGAGGGCGAGATCGCGCATCAGGCCCGCCCATCCCGGGGACGCGAGCCAGGCGGCCCCGGGGGCGTCGCGGCCGGCCAGGATCACCATGACCGAGTCGGGAAGGGCGGGCATCAACGTCTGGCGGAGCCAGGTGTCGAGCAGGCCCAGGCGCTCGTAGGTGTCGAGCGCGAGGGCGACCGGGCGCGGCTCGGCACGGACGAGAGCCACGACGCGCGCGATGTCGGGATCGGGCTCCGATGATCCCAGCGCGCGGGCCAGCGCCTGGAGGAAGCCGTCCGGGGTCGGCTCGATCTCGCGACCGTCGAGCAGCAGGGCACGGGCCCCGCGCTCCACGACCCGGCTCAGCGCCGTGGTGACCAGTCGCGACTTGCCGATGCCACCCGGGCCGTGCACGAAGGCCAGCACGAAGGGGCGCCCCGGTGCGCATGCCGCACCGACCAGGAACTCCAACTCCTGGTGCCGACCGGCGAAACCGCGGCCCGCGGCCTCCTCGATCCGGTCGGCGATCGTCCGGGCCGGTTCGGTCATGGGTTCATCCCGCTGCCGAAAATCATCCCGAGGGACAACCATACGTCCGCACGCCGCGTGCGCGCCAGCCGGCGGTGTCGCCGGACCGCGCGGCTATGCTCCCGGCATCGCGATGTCTCCGCCAGACGCACTCCGGCAGCCGATCGAGCTGGACCTCTTCGAGGGGCCCTTCGACCTGCTGCTGACGCTGGTCCTCCGCGACGAGGTGGAGCTCCTCGAGGTCCCGTTGCTCGAGGTCGTCACCGCTGCCCTCGGTGAGCGGGCACGCGAGCGATGGGACACCGACACCGCCGGCGAGCTGATCGTCCTGCTCGCGGCGATGGCCGAGCTGAAGGCGCGCCGGCTTCTGGGCGAGCCCGGCGAGGAGGAGCCCGATCCCGACACGCTGGAGGCGCGCGAGCGCCTCGCCGCGCGTCTGGTGGCCTATGCGCCCTTCCAGCGCGCCGCAGGATGGCTCGGCGAGCGTGGACGCGACTGCGCCGGCCCCCGGTATCGCCGGGTCGCCCTCGCGGGCGCCGCGCCTCCACCCCCGCCCGCCGAGGACGCGGCACGGCTGCGCGAGGCGATGCTGCCCCTGATCGCCGCGCCGCCGGCGCCCTCGCTCTCCCACCTCACCAGCCGTCGCGTGAGCCTGCCGGCCGCGCTCGCGCGCCTGCAGAGCGCGCTCGCCCGCGCCCGGTCGGTGAGCTTCGACGCCCTCACCGCGGGACTCGAGCCCCTGGAGGAGGCCATCGCGCTGATGGCTGCCCTCGAGCTCGCGCGGCGCGGCGAGGTCACGCTCGCGCAGCCCGAGCCGTTCGGGGACATCGCGATCACGGGTTCGGGCCGGTGAGCGAGCTCTCACGTCAGATCGAGGCCCTGCTGTTCCTCTCGCCCGAACCCCTGGCGCTCGTCACTCTCTGCGAGATCGTCGAGGAGTCGCCCGGCGCGGTGCAGCGGGCGCTCACCGAACTCGAGGAGCGCCACAGCCCCGAGGCCGGGCTCGAGGTGGCGGAGATCGCCGGCGGGTTCGCCCTGCGCACCCGGGCGGACCTCGCGCCGGTGGTCGATCGTCTGCGCGACAGGCCCTCGGAGGACCGCGTGTCGCCCGCCGCGCTCGAGACGCTGGCCGTGGTCGCCTACCTGGAGCCGATCAGCCGCCCGCAGATCAGCCGGCTCCGCGGGGTCTCGGTCGACTCGACGGTCGTCTCGCTGCTCGACCGCGGACTGCTCGAGGAGGCGGGCCGTCCGCCGGACGGAGGCGCGATGCGCTACCGCACGACCCGGCTCTTCCAGGAGCGGTTCGGCCTGCGCAAGGCCGGCGACCTGCCGCCGCTCGAGAACTTCGAGCTCACCGGCCCCGAGGCCGAGCGCGTGCGGCGCCATCTGATCGAAGCGGGCCATCTGCCCGAAGGCGAGGGCCCGGCCGATGACGAGTGAATCCATGCGCGTGCACCGTGCGCTCGCCCTGGCGGGCGTCGCCAGTCGCCGAGCCGCCGAGACGATGGTGGCCGAGGGCCGTGTGTCGGTGAACGGAGCGACGGCCACGGTCGGCCAGCTGGTCGATCCGGGTGACGCCCTGACGGTCGATGGGCGACCCGTGCGCGGCAAGGAGCCCATGCGGGCCTACCTGCTCAACAAGGCGCCCGGGGTGGTGTCGACCGCGCAGGATCCGCAGGGCCGGCCGACCGTCCTGGACGACCTGCCCGACGACATCCGCCTCTATCCGGTCGGGCGGCTCGACATCGACACCACCGGCGCACTGGTCGTGACCAACGACGGCGAGCTCGCGGCCCGGCTCATGCACCCCTCGTCGAAGGCGCCCAAGACCTACGAGGTGCTGATGCGCGGCCAGGTGTCGGCGAACACCCTCCGCAAGCTCCGTCATGGGGTCACGCTGGAGGACGGGGTGACGCTGCCCGCGCGCGTCGAGGCGATGGACCGTCTCGCCGCAGGGGGTACGTGGCTGGAGCTCGAGTTGACCGAGGGACGCAACCGCCAGGTCCGCCGGATGGGCGAGGCGGTGGGCCACCGCGTCCTCAAGCTGCATCGCTCCCGCTATGCCGGCATCAGCGTCCACAAGCTCGCCGCGGGCCGATGGCGCCCGCTCACGCGTGCCGAGTGGCGCAAGCTCGGCGCGATGGTGGGGCTCGACCGCTGAGCGAGCGGACGGTCAGAGCGGTCCGCGGGGCGACCTCCGTGGAGACCGACACGTCCGAGGCGATCCTCGAGAGCACCACCGAGCTGCTGACGGAGGTCCTGGCGCGGAACGCGCTGGAGACCGACGACTTGATCTCCATCATCTTCACCTGCACCCCCGACCTCACCGCCGAGTTCCCCGCGGTGGCGGCGAGGGAGGCGGGGCTGACGACGATCCCGTTGTTGTGCGCGAGCGAGATCCCGGTCCCCGGATCCCTCGGGATGTGCATCCGCGTGATGCTCCACTGCACGGTCCCCCGGGACCGGGAGATCCACCACGTCTACCTGCGCGAGGCCCGTCGCTTGAGGCCCGACCTGCAGCAGGACGCCCAGTAGGCCGACCCCCGGCAACGCCCGCGTAACAGGCCCGCCGCGGCGCTTC
The DNA here is from genome assembly GCA_016463385.1 of Thermoleophilia bacterium. Lineage (GTDB taxonomy): Bacteria > Actinomycetota > Thermoleophilia > Miltoncostaeales > Miltoncostaeaceae > Miltoncostaea. Next base: position 3,172 of record JAEMRL010000033.1, on the reverse strand, counting down.
CCAGGAGGGCCCGGATGGGGGAGCCTCGCGCCGACTCTGACCGAGGAGGGGGCGGCATGGCTCGCACGTCCGATGACGCAGGCACGGGATACGAGGAGCGCGCCATGACCCGCCGCGAGGCGCTCCGCGGAGGCGCGCGGGTGGTCGCCGGGCTCGGCATCGCCGGACAGGTCCTTGCGGCGACCGGCTCGGTGGACGCCGCGGCCGGTGCGACGCGCGCCCTCGCGGCCCGCTCGGGTAAGCCCGGCTACGGCCCCCTGGTCGTTCGAACGGGCGAGATGTCGCTCCCTGCGGGGTTCTCGGCCGTCGCCTTCGGCGCGGCGGGCGATCCGATGTCCGACGGCCTCCCGACCCCCGGCTTCCACGACGGCACCGTCGTCGTCTCCGCCGGCCGCGGGAGGGTCAGGGTCATCCGCAACCACGAGGGGTACGACACAGGACGCGCGCTCGGGCCCGATCGGGCGTACGACCGGGTCGCCCAGGGCGGAGTCACCTCGACGCTCTTCGACACGCGTACCGGCACGGTCGTCGGAAGCGGGCTGGTGCTCAACGGGACCGACAACAACTGCAACGGCGGCCGGACCCCCTGGGGGACCTGGCTGAGCTGCGAGGAGAACACGGAGGGACGCGAGGCGGGCTTCGAGCGCCCTCACGGGTACGTCTTCGAGGTGCCCTTCGCGGCAGCCGGCCCGGTCGAGCCGCTCCCGATCCGACCGATGGGGCGGTTCGTCCACGAGGCGGCGGCCGTCGATCCGCGCACGTCGATCGTCTACATGACCGAGGACAACGGCGATCCCGGAGACGGCTTCTACCGGTACGTCCCCGACCAGCCGAGGAAGCTGGGGCGGGGCGGGACGCTGCAGATGCTCGCCGTCGAGGGCCGCTCCGGCTACGACGCGACCCGCGGCCAGCGCGTCGGACGCCGCCTGGCCTGCGAGTGGGTGACGATCGACGACCCCGATCCGTCGGACGCCGGCACCCGCCCCCAGGCCGTCTACCAGCAGGGGCGCGACAAGGGCGCCGCCAACTTCCTGGCCCTCGAGGGCGGGACCTGGGCGCGCGGGAGCGTCTACTTCGTCTCGAGCGAGGGAGGTGACGCGGAGAAGGGGCAGATCTGGCGCTACACGCCGCAGGGCCGTGCGAAGGGCACGCTCACGCTGCTGTACGAGTCGCCGGGGGAGGGACGCCTGGACGAGCCCGACGCCCTCTGCGTCAGCCCGCGCGGAGGCCTCGTCATCTGCGAGGACGGCGACGGCGACGATCAGGGCGGGACCAACTTCATCCGCAGTCTCGGTCCCGACGGCCGCATCGCGCCGTTCGCGCGCAACGACACGCCCCTCGACGTGGCCGCCTTCGACGACGAGGTGAAGAAGGGCACGATCGGGCGGAGCGAGTTCGCCGGGGCGGCCTTCAGCCCCGATGCCCAGTGGCTCTTCGTCCACATCCAGTACCCGGGCAAGAGCTTCGCCATCACGGGCCCCTGGGGGAAGGGCTGGCTCTAGCCGGGGCCGCTCGCGGCGTCCGTGGCGGGCGGCTGATCGGAGGGAGGTCGCGTGCCGTTACGGCGGCGCGTCGCGCTCCCCGTGGCCCCTCGCCGGGGCCTGACGGGTCCCCACGACGATGCAGATCGGGACCACGATCCCCGCGACGATCGTGGCGAGAGGCGAGACCTGCGACCTGCGAGGGTCTCCGGTCAGGGCGGATCCTCCGACGGCACCAGAGCGCGGCCGCGAGGGCGAGGACGCCGAACCCGGCCGCTGCCATGCCGTGACGATCACCCCGGGCAGGATCCATCCCGGGAAGAGCGACCGCGGAACACCACCGAGAGGAGGGCGAGGAGGGCCCGCCGGACCACGATCCGCCCGACCCCGGACGAGGTCGGGCTCGTGGAGGGCCCATCGGGTGGGGAGGGGCCCATGGCGGCGCGAGCGTGGGCCACCCGCCCCGCGGGCTCTGGCCAATCGGCCGGCGAGCCTTCGGCCAATCGGCCAGAGAACCGACGCGACCCGGCGCACCTCTTCGCACGGTCGGCGCGCCATCCGTATCGCCGGCGATGCCAGTCTCCCGACATGGCCAGGAGCTACTACAAGGGCGAGCGACTGGGCAGTCTTCCGCCGTGCGCCATCTGCGGCGGCGTGGGGGAGGGGCAACGCGCCCAGCTGCTTCTCCCCGCGGGCGTCTCCGTCTGGCTCTGCGCCGCCCATCGCTCCGACGGGTTCCTGACCTGGCGCGCCGGCAGGGACCTCGGCGCCAGCCTCGTGCAGGTGTGGCGCGCCGCTGGGTGCATGAGCGCGCGGCGCTCGTCCGCCCCGTCCCTCCACGCGGCCCGGTTGTCGTCCGCGTCGATCGCGCGGGACCGTCCCGGGTCCTACTCGTGGCCGGAGCTCCGGCGCGAGGCCGAGGCGGCCTTCGCCGCGGGCGAGGCCCCCTGCGCGGTCATCCGCCGCCTGCGGGCCCGTGACGCGCGCGGCCCGGCTCGCCCTCCGAGTCCGCGGACCATGCGGCGCTGGTTCGGCGAGGGGCGCTGGCTCAGCGCGCCAGGCCCGAGCCCGGCAGCCCCGTCGCCGGACGGCCCGGGGCCCTCAGACGTCGATGTCGAGCCCGAGGTCGAGCGCCGGCGCCGAGTGCGTCAGCGCTCCGACCGAGACCGCGTCGACCCCCGTGGCCGCGGCGGCGCGGGCGCCGTCGAGGGTCATGCCCCCGGAGGCCTCGAGCAGGGCCCGGCCTCCCGTGAGCGCGACGGCCTCGCGCATCTGCTCGGGGGTCATGTTGTCGAGGAGGATCCAGTCCGCCCCCGCCTCGAGCGCCAGCCGCACTCCGGCGAGGTCATCCGCCTCGACCTCGACCAGCACCTCCGGCATCCCCCGCCGGGCCCGAGCGACCGCCTCCGCCAGCCCGGCCCCGGCCAGGGCCAGGTGGTTGTCCTTCACGAGCACCCGGTCGTAGAGGCCCATCCGGTGGTTCACGCCTCCGCCGGCCTTCACCGCGGCCTTCTCCAGCTCGCGCATGCCCGGCGTGGTCTTGCGCGTGTCGAGCACCTGCACGTCCCCGCAGGCGGCGACGTACTCCGCGGTCAGGCTGGCGATTCCCGAGAGGTGGCAGAGCAGGTTCAGCAGGGTCCGCTCGGCGGTCAGCACCGCGCGGGCCGGTCCCTCGATCTCGACGACCACGG
>JAEMRL010000380.1 GCA_016463385.1 Thermoleophilia bacterium | reverse complement strand
GAGGGCCCGTGCGGCGTCGAGGTCGAAGGCGCCCGGCCGGGCGTCCTCCACCAGGGCATACCCCACTGAGGGGATGGAGTGGCGCGTCGGGAAGGCCTCGAACCGGAAGCCGTCGCCCCGGAGCGCCACCGCGGCCTCCGGCTCGTCGATCTCCTCGAGGTCCACCGGGAAGGGCAGCCGGCCGATGATCGGCTGCATCGTCTCCATCAGCCGGATCAGTCCCCGCGGGCCGATCAGCTCGAGCGGCCGCTCACGGCCGCGCAGGCCGTAGGTCTTGAACAGGCCGGGCAGCCCCAGGTAGTGGTCGCCGTGCATGTGGGTGATCAGGATCCGGTCGAGGTCGACCAGCCCCTGCCCCGAGCGCAGCAGCTGGCGCTGGGTCCCCTCCCCGCAGTCGATCAGCCAGCGCTCGCCCCCGCGGGCGATCAGCGTGGCGGCGGTCCCGCGCGCCGAGGTGGGCACCGACGCGGCGGTGCCGATCAGGGTGACGAACAGGTCCATCCGGCGATCCTAGTGGCGGGAGCCGCGCACCAGCTCCGCGCCGAGAGGCCCCGCCGGGTCGTCGACCGCCCAGAAGGCGACCGACGCCGCGCCCGCCGGGGAGACGATGATCTCGGCCATGCTGTGGCGCGGCGCGCGCCGGCGATCGGTCGGGCTGCCCGGGTTGAGGATCCAGAAGCCGTCGGCCGCGACCTCGTGCAGGGGGATGTGCGAGTGGCCGAAGACGACGCCGGCGCACCCCGGGAAGCGGCGGCGCAGCCGCTCGAGCCGGCCGGGCTCGGGGCCCGCGTCGTGGACGATGCCGATCCGGATGCCGCCGGCATCGACCTCGGCCGTGGCGGGCATCGCGGCGCGCACCGAGGGCTCCTCGACGTTGCCGTGGACTCCGGCCACAGGCGGCCCGATGCCCCGCACCAGGCCGACCGCGCCCATGTCCGACCAGTCGCCGGCGTGGATGATCAGGTCGGCGGCGCGGAGTCGCGCCAGACACGCCTCCGGAAGCGTCCGGCCGCGCCCCGGCATGTGGGTGTCCGAGATGACGGCGACCGTGACCGCCGGCGCGGTCGCCACGCCGGGGTCAGCGAGCCCGCGGCGCCGTGATGCGGAACGGCGCTTTCGCGGTGCGGCCGCTCAGCCCGTCCGCCCGCGGCGTGGCGCGTAGTTCGTAGACGCCCGGCGCCAGCGCGCGGCCGCCGATCCTCCCGCTGAACGCGAGGCGCGTGGCGCCCGCGGGCACCGGCCGGGTGAAGCTCCCGCGGACCGGGGCGATCCGGGTGCAGCGCGGCGCCGTGCGCGGGGCGCGGGCCAGGGGCCGGCAGCGCCCCGCGGCCCGGCGGCCGGCGACGCGCCGGGCGACGCGGAACGTGACCGTCGCGGCGCGGTCGGTTCCGAACGCGACGAGGGTTCCGGCGACGCGGCGGCCGGCCGGACGGGCGCTCGGGCCGGAGCGCAGCGCCGCGAACCCGCGCGGCGCGACGAGCAGCGATCGGAGGACCGGCGGCCCCTGCGGCACGCCGCCGCCGCCTGTTGCGCCACCACCCGCGCCGCCGCCCTGAGTGGGGGGCGGCGGTGCGAATGTGACCTTCTCGCAGCCGGTGAGCGCGTCGACGCCCGCCGCGTCGGCCGTCACCGAGTCCACGCCATCCCCGCAGTCGATCTGGTCGCGGACGCCGTCGCGGGCCTGGACGGTGTCCGCCCCCGCGCCGGCGGTGATGACGTCGGGGCCACCGCGACCGTCGAGGAAGTCGTCGCCGTTGGAGGAGAAGATCCGATTCGCGCCACCATCGCCGCTCAGCACGTCCACGAACGTCGTGCCGCTGATGTCCTCGACCGTCTCGACGGAGTCGACCCCCGCACCGCCGGTCGCCTGGGGCTCCGAGCGCGCGAGGTCGAGCACGATTCCGCTCGTGGTCGCGAAGAGGTAGTCGACGACATCGGTGCCGGGACCGCCCACGACGCTGTCGTCTCCGGGGCCCGGCTTCAGCTCGTCATCCCCGGGACCACCGCGCAACGCGTCGGCGCCATCCGACGCGAGGAGCTCGTCGCCACCGTCTCCCCCCACCAGGAGGTCGTCGACCCTGCTACCCACCAGGAGGATCGCATCGTCGAGCGCACCGCCCGTCCCGGCGCCCCCCGACGCGTCGAACCCGGTCGAGGTGGAGTTCCCGGCCACGCCCTCGACCAGCCCGACGTTCTGCAACGTGATGTCGCGGTCGGACTGGGGCTCGGCGGCGTTGATGTTGATGCCCGAATCGCCGAAGCGGATGATCCCCGAGAAGGCCCCGCTGCGCACGCTCAGCCTCGATTCCACCGGGTCCCGCAGGTTCAGGAAGAACTCGATCTCCGACGTCTCGTCCGGTTCCGGCGAGAAGCCCGGCACGAAGCCGGGCGCGTCGTCGATGGTCAGACTGGTGCCGACCACACCCTGGTTGGCGGCGACCGTGACCACGTTGGTGTTGGTCACGGTGGGCGTGAGGCCGGCCGGGTTGCTCGTGCAGCTCACCTGCCCGGAGCGGCCGAAGACCCGGATCGTGCCGCCCGCCAGATCCAGCACGACGATCTCGCGCGAGTCCTGGATCCGCACATCGAGGACGTGCGCGCTCTGCGCGTAGTCGCACGTCACCCCCTGCGCGGTCCCCGCGCAGGACAGGGCGGCGATCGCCGCGACCACGACCGCGAGCGTCCGGCCGGCGCGGCTGTGATGCGCGGTCTCGCCGGTTGAGGCCATCGCCCGCGATCATCACACGCCACGGTGCTCCCCGGCCAGCGCGCCCGAGTCGGCTAGAGTCCCTCTCCTTGCGCGCGTAGCTCAGTGGATAGAGCGCTGGCCTCCGGAGCCAGAAGTCGCAGG
>JAEMRL010000379.1 GCA_016463385.1 Thermoleophilia bacterium | reverse complement strand
GGTAGAGCAGGCCGCCACCCGAGCGGGCCGTCTGGCCCGCCAGCACGTCGGAGCGGCCGGTCGCGAGGGTGGGGCGGCCCGCCCGCCAGGCCTCCAGCGCGACCAGCGACAGGCTCTCGTGCGGCGAGGGCAGCACCACCAGCTCTGCGGCGTCGAGCAGGTCGGAGCGGGTCAGGGTGTCGACGAACCCGGTGGTGCGTACCCACGGCGGGAGCCGCATCTCCACGGTGGGCCGGCCGGCCAGCACGAGCCCGAGCTCCCCGCCCGCCGCCCGGTAGGCCGCGTGCGCGCGCACCAGCGCGTCGAGGCCCTTGGCGGGATCGACGCGGCCGAGGTAGAGGACGAAGCGGGGGGGGAGGTCGTGCGCGCGGCGGGCGCGCGCGGCGTCGCCGGGCGGCGCGGGCTCCAGGCCCGCCCCGACGATCGCCTCGGGGCGGTCGCCGATGCCGTGGAGGTCGTCCACCAGGCGGCGCTCCTCGGGGGTCATGAACGCCAGGCCCGCGGCCATGCTCACCAGACCGCGGGTGAGGCCGAAGCGCAGCATCGGCTCGTCGTGGGCGAGGGGCACCAGCACGGTGCGCTCGGGGGCGAGGGGCATCGCGAGCTGGGTGGTGGCGTAGAGGTAGGTCCAGAGGGCGAGCGCCTCATGGCGGCGCCGGGCCGAGGACAGCGCGGCCAGCATCCCCGGCGCCACCGGACCCTGCGCGCGGGCCCAGGCGTCCTCGGCGGCCGCGTCGCCCCCGCCGAGCGCGAGGGCGCGGGTGAGGTCGGCCGACCGCGAGGGGTCGGGCGGGTCGGCGGGGAAGCGGTGCACCACGACCGCGCCGTCGCGGGAGGTTCCCGGCGCGTAGTGGGGCGCCCAGGTGAGGTAGTCGCGCGCAGTGGTGGTGTACACCTCCACCGCGTCGCCGCGCTCGGCCAGGGCGTGGGCGGTGGCCCGGCAGAGGGCCTCCGCGCCGCCGGCCACCTCCTCGCCGAAGCGCTGCACCACGAACGCGACCCGCACCCTCAGCGCCCCCGCTCGCGCTCCAGCTCGGCGACCCGTCGCTCGAGTCGGACGATCTCCGCGCGCTGGCGGTGGCGGTCGCGCTCGAGCTGGCCGAGCAGGTCGCCGAGGGCCGGAGAGAGCAGCCGCAGGATCGCCCGGCGCACGCCCGACACGACGCCCCCGGCCGGGCCGCGGCGCGCCGACGCGGTGGGCTCGGCCAGGCGCAGCGGCGCCAGCGGCGGCTCCCCGGCGGCCTCGTGCAGCGCGGCCAGCAGCCGGTCGGGGTCGGGCGGCTCCGGCCCGGGATCCCCCGGCGGGACGGCCGGGCTCAGTACGCGCCCCGGCGGCCGAGCACCACGGGGATCGTGCGCGCCATGATCGTCAGGTCGAGCCAGATCGACCAGGTCTCGATGTAGTAGAAGTCGAGCCGCACCAGCTCGTCGAAGGAGAGGTCGCTGCGGCCGCTCACCTGCCAGAGGCCGGTGAGGCCCGGCAGCACCAGGTAGCGCTTCTTGTGCAGGCCGTCGAGGCGCTCGTAGTCGCGGCGGGGCAGCGGGCGCGGGCCCACGAGCGACATCTCGCCGCGCAGCACGTTCCACAGCTGCGGGAGCTCGTCGATCGAGAGGCGGCGCAGCACCTTGCCGACCCGCGTCACCCGCGGGTCCTCGCGGATCTTGAAGAGCGGCCCGTCGGCCTCGTTGTGCTCCTCGAGGTCCTTCTGCTCGGTGTCTGCGCCCATGCGCATCGTGCGCAGCTTGAAGCAGGTGAACTCGTGCTCCTCCACGCCGATGCGCCGGTTGCGATAGATCACCGGCCCGCCGTCCTCCAGCCGGATCGCGAGCGCCGCGATCGCGAGGATCGGCGCCACCAGGATGCCGATCAGGCCTCCCACCACCAGGTCGAAGGCGCGCTTGGTGAGGAAGGCGGCGCCGCCGAGCACCGGCGGGCGCAGGTCGAACAGCGGCAGGCCCGGCGCGGGCACGGCCTGCACCGAGTGGGTCAGCAGCTCCGCCGTGGTGGGCGCGAGGCGCACGGGGATGCCGCGGCGGCGGCAGATGTCGAGCAGCTCCAGCACCGAGGCGTCCTCGCCCGACCAGCCGGCGATGATCACCTCGTCAACCGCGTCCGGGTCGAGTGCCTGGCGCAGCGCCTCGGCCTCGTCCCCCGCGTCCTCCGACCCGAGGCCCGCCACCAGTTGGTGGCGGCCGACCACCCGGTAGGGCACGCCCTGGCGGCTCTCGGCCCGCTCGAGGCTCTCGGCGATCGGCCCGACGAGAGCGGGGGCGCCGACCAGCAGGGCCCTGCGCTCGAAGTTCAAGGCGTCGAGCACCAGCGCGGTGACGCTGTCGTAGCTGGTGCGCAGCACGACATCGAGGCCGCCGACGAGGATCCAGGAGGAATAGAAGATGTAGTACGTGTTGAAGCGCTGGTCCGCCACCAGCAGCACCACGAGCACGACGACCACCGTCAGGGTGACCGAGGAGAGGATCCGCGCCGCGCCCCCGCGCTGCTCGCGCGGTGCATAGAGCCGGTTCTTCGCGAACACGAGCACCATCGTCGTGGCCGCGAACGGCAGGGCCTTCTGCTCCACGGCCCAGATCGCTCCCGAGTCGATCGGCTGCCCCTGGGCCACCAGCTTGATCGCGAGCGCCGCGTAGATGCCCGCGAAACAGGCGGTGAGGTCGATGGCGACCAGCATGCCCACCGAGATGATCCGCCGGATCGTGGCCGTCCCGGCCGGACCCGCCAGCAGCGGGAGGAAGCGCGTGTCGCGGTGCACGGGGCGCCGCTCGTTGGGCGTCGTGGGGGGAAGCGCCTCGGCCTCGCGGCCGGTGGGCCGGGTCGTCACGAGGTCGTCACGTC
>JAEMRL010000378.1 GCA_016463385.1 Thermoleophilia bacterium | reverse complement strand
CTCCTGGCCCTCTGTGCCCTCCTCGGGGGCCTCTGGCTCGCCGCCGGCGCCGCCCGCGCCGCGACCGTGACGGTCGCCCCGGGCGACACCCTCAGCGCGATCGCCGCCCGGAACGGCACCTCCGTGGGCGCCATCGCGCGCGCCAACGGCATCTCCGATCCGGACCTCGTCCGGGCGGGCACGCGCCTCACGATCCCCTCGGGCGGTGGCGCGGCCGCGACCCGGTCGAGCTCCTCGGGCGGCTCGATTCGCGTCCGGCCAGGCGACACCCTCGGCGCCATCGCCACCCGGCACGGCGTCAGCGTGGCGGCGCTGGCGTCCGCCAACGGCATCGCCGATCCGAACGTCCTCTCGGTCGGCCGCACCCTCACGATCCCCTCGGGCGGCGGCTCGTCCTCCGCCACGGTCGCCTCGTCCTCCGGCGGCGGCTCCTACCGGGTCCGCGCGGGCGACACGCTCGGGGCGATCGCCGCGCGCCACGGCACGTCGGTCTCCGCGCTCGCCGGGCTGAACGGGATCGCGAACCCCGGGATGATCTCGGTCGGGCGCGTCCTGAGCCTTCCGGCCGCCTCCACGGCACCGGCGGCGGCGGCCGTGTCCGCGCCGACCTCCTCGTCGCAGGTCGCCGATCTGATCACCCGCCATTCGGCGCGCTACGGCGTCGATGCGTCCCTCGCCCGGGCGATCGCCTGGCAGGAGAGCGGCTGGACCCAGAGCGCCCGCTCGAGCGTCGGCGCCATCGGGGTGATGCAGCTCATGCCCGACACCGCGCGCTGGCTCGGCTCCGACGTGATCGGCCGGCGCCTCGATCCGGAGCGACTCGAGGACAACATCGAGGGGGGCGTCGCCTACCTCGGCTGGCTCGGCCGCCACGCGGGCGACACCCGCACCGCGATCGGCGCCTACTACCAGGGCCTGTCGTCGCTCCGCCACCGCGGGCCGTACGACGACACCAAGGCCTACGTGGCCAACGTGCTCTCGCTGAGGGGCCGGGTGTAGAGCGCGCGGCCGCCGCCGGCCAGCGGGAAGCGCCCGAGCTCGCGCAGGATCTCGCGCCCGCTCGCGTTCTCCCGGTCGCGCAGCCACGTGTAGTCGCGCAGTTCAGCCGTGCCGACCGAGCAGAGCAGGCCGCCGAACACGACCGCGAACACCGGCCCGAGCGACACGGCGAGCGCCACCAGCACCAGGCCGACGGCCACCTTCACCAGGCTGCGGCGCGTGGTCGCGGCCGGCTCCTCCACCGGGGTCCCGGCGGGGACGGGGTGGGTCTCGGCGAGCCGCAGCCAGCGCGAGCCGTAGAGGCTGAAGGCGCCCATGACCACGAAGGCCACCAGGAACGGGATCACCGCGCGCACCGGCTCGAGGTCGCTGCCGGTCAGCGCCGCCACGAGGCACGAGAGCCCGAGGGCGAACTGCCCGAGGCCCGTGACCTTGAGCTCGCTGGACAGGCGGGCGACGCGCCGCGCGGGGGAGGTCTCTGGCACGGGCTGGGATACTGGCACACGTGGCACCCGAATCTGAGCCCGGTCTTCGCGAGTACCGGGAGCGCCGCGACTTCGGCGCCACGCCCGAGCCCGCGCCCGGGCCGGCCGCGGCGCCCGGCGGCGCGTCCCGGTTCACGGTGCAGCGGCACGCCGCGCGGGCGCTGCACTTCGACCTGCGCCTCGAGGTGGACGGCGCCCTCGCGTCGTGGGCCGTGCCGAAGGGGCTGCCGCTCCGCGAGGGCGTCCGGCGGCTGGCCGTGCGCACGGAGGACCATCCGCTCGAGTACCTGACCTTCGCGGCGGTGATCCCCGAGGGCCAGTACGGGGGCGGCCGCATGACGGTCTGGGACACCGGCACCTGGGAGGAGGAGCTGCGCACCGGCGACGAGTGGAAGGTGATCCTCGACGGCGGGATCCTGCGCGGCCACTACCACCTGGTGCGCACCGGCCGGCGGGCCGGAAAGGAGGAGTGGCTGGTCTTCCGCTCCGCCAAGGGCCCTCCGGGGCCGCCCGACCCGGCGTCGCGCTTCCGCGACCTGCGGCCGATGCTCGCGACGCTCTCCGACGCCCCGGTGGACGACCCGGGGTGGGCGTACGAGCTGAAATGGGACGGCTACCGCGCCCTCGCCCTGGTCACCTCCGAGGGGACGCTGCTGCGCAGCCGCACGGGCAAGGACTTCACGGCCTCCTATCCGGCACTCGCCGACCTGCGGCACGCCCTGCTCTGCCAGGAGGCGGTGCTCGATGGTGAGATCGTGGTTCTCGACGCCGAGGGCAAGCCCGACTTCGGAGCGCTGCAGAACGGCCGCGGCCCCTTCACCTTCGTCGTCTTCGACCTGCTGCACGTGGACGGCGAGTGGATCGACGCCGAGCCCTGGGACGTCCGCCGCGCGCGGCTCGCGGAGGTGATCTCCCCGGAGTCGCGGCCCCTGCTGATGCTGAGCGACCACGTCGTGGGCACGGGCCGCGACCTCTTCGCCCTGGCCCGCGAGAACGACCTCGAGGGGATCATCGCCAAGCGCCGCGACGCCCCCTACCGGCCCGGGCGCAGGACCTCCGACTGGCTGAAGGTGAAGACGCACCAGGAGGCCGAGGTCGTGATCGGCGGGTTCACGGAGGGGAGCGGCTCGCGCCGCGGCACCGTGGGGGCCCTGCTGGTGGGCGAGCCCGGTCCGGACGGCCTGACCTACCTGTCACACGTCGGATCCGGCCTCACGGACGCGATCGCGCGCCGGCTCTGGGACCGCCTCCGCGCCTCCGAGACCGCCGATCCGCCCTTCGTCAACGAGGTCCCGGCCGCCCCGGCGCGACCCCGCTGGGTGCGCCCGGAGATCGCCTGCGAGGTGCGGTTCTCCGAGCGGACCTCCGACGGCCGGC
>JAEMRL010000377.1:1971-2865 GCA_016463385.1 Thermoleophilia bacterium | reverse complement strand
CCGCGGGCACGCTGCGCACCGGCAGGGCGGCGGCCCGGGGGTGCTCGGCGAGGTTCACGCGCACCACCTCGCGCTCGCCGGCCGCGCTCTGCAGCGCACGGGCCACGGGCTCGCAGCGCGCGCATCCGGGGGCGGTCAGTACGACCAGCCAGGGGCCCGCTCCGGTGAGGCCGAGGTCGGCGCGCACATCCCCCTCCCCGCCGCGGCGCGAGGCCAGGAGCAGGCGGTAGACCTCGCAGCCGATGCAGAACCCGCTCACCGCCGAGATCAGCGCGATGACCGAGACCATCCCGACGACCACCCAGCCGGCGACGTCGAGGCCGAGGGCCAGGAGACCGAGCGCGACCGTCAGGAAGATCGCAGCGAGGGTCTGCGAGAAGCGCACCGGCGCGGCCGGCTCCAGCTCCCCTGGGGGCGGGGCGATGCGCCGGAAAAGCCACGCGACGGGCGACCAGCGCGGACCGGCCAGCGACAGGAGCACCAGCACCAGGGCCACGATCACGGCGGCGGGAGTACCGAACACGACCGCCTCGAGGCAGAGCACGCCGGTGATCGCCTGGGCGAAGCGCGGCGCGAGCGGGTGGACGGCGGGCAAAGACGGCATTCCCACAAGGATACCCATGTTTTCAGCCGGACGTCCGCGCGGCCGGGCTGACGACGGTCGTGGCCCCGGCGTCGCGGGCGATCCGGGCGAGACCCGCGAGGGCGGCGTCCTCGATCCCCCGTCCGCGCGCGCTGCGCCCGAGCCAGACCGCGATCGCCCAGGCGCCCGCCTCCTCCAGCGGCGTGAGACGGCCCGCGCCCGCCGGCCGCCCCTCCACCACGACGGCGAGGATCCGCTCGCCGGCGCCGGCGCCGGAACGGGCCCGGTGATACGCCAGGAACGCCTCTCGC
>JAEMRL010000377.1:0-1961 GCA_016463385.1 Thermoleophilia bacterium | reverse complement strand
CGATGAAGCCGGCCTCGTCGAGCGGCGTCAGGCGGCCCGCGCCCACCGGGCGCCCCTCCACCTCGACGGCGAGGATCCTCTCCCCGTCGCCGCCCATCCGCGCGCGGTGATACGCCAGGAACGCCTCTCGCCGCGGCAGCGTCCAGCCCGGCGGGCCGTCGAGGGCGGGCATCACCTCCTCGGGCGACGCGTTCGCCACCGCGAGCGTGAGCAGCTCGTCGACGACCTCGTCGTCGAGCGCGCGCAGCGACACCCCCCGCAGCAGGTCGTGCTCGGCGCGGCGCCCGGGATCGCCGAGCGTGCGGTAGGCCCGGCCGAGCCGGGCGAGCTCCCGTGGCGCGTCGTCGTCGTCGCTGCGGAGCACCATCTCGCGCAGCACGGTGAAGGCCGCATCGATCACCTGGGGGCACGCCCCGGGATCCACCTGCAGGATCCGGTACGGGTCGTCCTCGGCTACTTCTTCGCCTCCAGCCAGGTCTCGCCGATCCCGATGTCCACCGCGAGCGGCGGGTCGAGCGGGTAGGCGCCCACCATCGCCGCGCGCACCACGGCCCCCGCGCGGGCTGCCTCGGCGGCAGGGGCCTCGAGCAGCAGCTCGTCGTGGATCTGCAGGATCAGCCGCGCCTGCAGGCCCTCGGCTGCCAGGGCCGCGTGGGCCGAGACCATCGCCACCTTGATGATGTCGGCGGCGGTGCCCTGGATGACGGTGTTCACGGCGAGCCGCTCACCCAGCTGGCGCTGCTGCACCGTCCGGCCGGCGAGCTCGGGAATCGGGCGGCGGCGGCCGAGGAGCGTGGTCACGAAGCCGTCCTGCGCGGCGGCGGCGATCGTCGTGTCGATGAAGCTGCGCACGCGCGGGTACCGCGCGAGGTAGGCATCGATGTAGTTCTTCGCGTCGGCCCGCGGGATGTTGAGCTGCTCCGACAGGCCGAAGTCGCTGATGCCGTAGACGATGCCGAAGTTGACCGCCTTCGCCCGGTCGCGCGTGGTGCGGTCGACGTCCGCGGGCGCCATGCCGAACACCTCGGCCGCGGTGGCGCGGTGCACGTCCTCCCCCCGGCGGAACGCGTCGGCCAGCGCCGGCTCGCCCGAGCAGTGGGCCAGGATGCGCAGCTCCACCTGGCTGTAGTCGCAGCTGACGATCACCCAGCCCTCGTCGGCCGTGAACGCGCCGCGGATCTCGCGCCCCAACGGCGTCCGCACCGGGATGTTCTGCAGGTTGGGATTGGTGGACGACAGGCGCCCGGTCTCGGCGACCGTCTGGTTGAAGGTCGTGTGCAGCCGCTCGTGCTCGTCCACCTGGTCCGGCAGCGCCGAGAGGTAGGTGTTGTCGAGCTTGGTCAGCTCGCGGTACTGGCCGATCAGCTCGATGATCGGGTGCTTGCCGGCCAGCAGCTGCAGCACCTTGCGATCCGTGCTCCAGCCGGTCTTGCCCTTGCGGAAGGTCGGCAGCCCGAGCCGCTCGAAGAGCACCTCGCCGAGCTGCTTGGGCGAGTCGATGACGAACTCCCCGCCGGCCTGCTCCCAGATCTGGTCGCGCAGCTCGTCGGCGCGGTCGCGCACGCGGGCGCCGATCTCGGCGAGGCGGTGGACGTCGAGCTTGACTCCCGTGCGCTCCATCGCCGCCAGTACCCGCGTCACCGGCAGCTCGATGTCGCGGTAGAGCGCGTCGAGGCCCTCGCGGGTGAGCGCCTCGCGCTGGCGCACGGCGAGGTCGCGCACCAGGGCGGCGTCGCGCACGCAGGGGGCGGGCTCGCCCTCGACGCCGAGGCCGGCCTCGGCGGCCAGCTCCTCCAGGGGGTAGCCGCGGCGGCGCGGCTCGAGGAGGTAGGCGGCGATCATCGTGTCGTGCTCGGGGATCAGGGCGTCGCCGGTGGCGCGCACCACCGACTTGGCGTCATGGCAGGCCACCGCCGCGCCCGCCACGGGGGCTCCTGCTCCTGCTGCGGCTGTGCTCGCGC
>JAEMRL010000376.1 GCA_016463385.1 Thermoleophilia bacterium | reverse complement strand
CCGCATGAACGCGGCGTCATCGGCGATCAACACACTCGGCATGCGGGATCCTCGGGTCGGGTCAATTGATTGACGGTGTGCGGTTGATATCGGCAGTGCGGTGCGCTGCTTGACCGGGCCGCGGACGGCCGGCCGGTGGGCGGCTCAGAGCTCAACGGGCTCGCCCCCCACGATGCGGACGGTCACGGCTCCGGTGCCCACCGTGACCTGCATGGTGCGGCCGAAGCTGCCGCCCACGTCGTGGGCGCGCAGGCGCAGGCGGGCGTCGGTGAGGGCGGTGCGCACCGACTCGTCGTTGCGCCCGCCGATGTTGAAGAGCCCGGCGCCGGATCCGGCCCCGAACATCTGGGCGCCGCCGGCGATGGTGGCCACCAGCCGCGCCCGGTCGGCGCCGAGTGCGAGCACGGATTCGAGGAGGGCGGGGATGGCCGTGTCGGCGAACTTGCCCGGGGGGCCCTTCGAGGTCGGCGCCGACTGCGGCAGCATCACGTGCGCCATGCCGGCGACGTGCGCCCGCGCGTCCACCAGCACCACGCCGATGCACGAGCCGAGCCCGAGGGCCGAGATGACGACATCGCGCTGGTCGCTGGCGGCGATCTGGCCGATGCCCACGGTCGGACCGGCCGAGAGGCCGGCGATCGCCGTGCTCACTCGCCCAGGCCCAGCCGGTCGAGGACCGTCGCCAGTGCCTCCGAGGTGGGGATGTAGAGGAAGTCGCCGGCCGACGGGGTGTCGTCGTCGCCGAAGGTGGACTCGAGCATCAGCGCGACGTCGGAGACCATGGCCACCTGGGCCAGGGCCGCGCCGAGCAGGGCGCCCGCGAGATCGACGCCCACGGCGGGCGGCGTCGGCTCGAGCCGGAGGCCGGTGATCTGCGAGAGGGCGCCCAGGTAGGAGCCGGTCATGATGTTGCCGACCTCCTGGAGGGCCGACATCTCCATCTCGGTGAAGCCCTCGTCGTGCGACGGGCCGCCGACGAGCGTGTCGACCACGTTGCGCGCGGCCTGCTCGCTCATCACGAAGAGCATGTGGCCGGGCGCGTCGCCCTCCACGCCGAGGAACATCGCCGCGACGACCTCGTCGCCCTCGCCGATCTCGGCCGCGATGTCCTCCACGGGGAGGAACTTGACCGTCGGGATGCCCATCTGCACGGGGCTGCCCATCATCTGCGAGAGCGAGGTGGCGGCGTTGCCGGCGCCGATGTTGCCGATCTCGCGCAGGGCGTCCATCTGCTCGGGGCCGAGCTGGATGTCGGTGCTCATGCCATGACCCGCGCGACGCCGGCCGACAGGGCCCCCACATCGAGGATGAGCGCGACCGAGCCGTCGCCGAGGATCGTGGCCCCGGCGACTCCGGGGACGTCGCCGAGGAAATCCGGGAGGTGCTTGATCACGACGTCCTGCTTTCCGACCAGATCGTCCACCACCAGGCCGATACGCGAGGGTCCGCTGTGGACCACCACGACCTTGATGGGGCCTTCCGGGTCTTCCGTGTGGGATGTGTCTCCGAGGTGGAGGTACTCGCTCAGCCAGACCAGGGGCACGATGCTCTCGCGGAGCACCACGCAGGGCTGGCCGCCGACGGGCCGCGTGTCGGCCGGATCGACGATGACCGTCTCCTCGATGGTCTCGAGCGGGACGGCCCAGACCTGGCCCCCGCCCTCGGCGCCGCCGCCGGCCTCGACCAGGAGGGCCTGGATGATGGCCAGCGTCAGCGGGAGGCGGATGGTGAAGCTGCTGCCCTCGCCGATCACGCTCGAGATCGAGACCTCGCCGCTCAGCTCGGTGATCGCGGTGCGGACCGCGTCCATGCCGACCCCGCGCCCGGAGACGTCGGTGGTGGTCTTGGCGGTGGAGAAGCCCGGCAGGAAGACCAGCTGGAGGGCCTCCTCGTCGGAGAGCGCCGCCGCCTGGGCCTCGGTCATCAGGTTCTTGCGCACGACCGAGGCGCGCAGCGCCTCCGGGTCCATGCCGTGGCCGTCGTCGCGCACCTCGATCACCACGCTGCTGCCCGCGTGGCGGGCCGACAGGTTGACGGTGCCGAGGGGCTCCTTGCCGGCGGCGATGCGGTCCTCGGGCGTCTCGAGCCCGTGGTCGACCGCGTTGCGCAGCATGTGGACCAGCGGGTCGCCGAGGCCGTCGATGACGGTGCGGTCGAGCTCGGTGTCCTCACCCGAGATGACCAGGTCGACCTGCTTGCCGAGCGTGTTGGCGAGGTCGCGGACCATGCGGGGGAAGCGCATGAAGACGGCGTCCACCGGCATCATCCGCACCTGCATGATCAGTGTCTGGAGGTCGTTGGTGACGCGGGTCATGTCCTCCACGGCACCGCGCAGGTCGCCGAGCTCGTACTGGCCCGACAGCTGCGCCAGGCGGGTGCGCTGGATCACCATCTCGCCCATCAGGTTCATGAGGGCGTCGAGGCGGTCGGTGCCGACCCGGACGGTGGTGGCGGCCGCGCGCGGGGCGCGGTCGGCCGGCGGTCCGGCGGCGCGCGGGGCGGCGGCCTCGGCGGGTGCGCCCTCGGCCGGCTCGTCGGGCGCGGGGCCCTCCTCGGCGACGGGGGCGGTGTCCTCGAGCTGCTCGACCTCGCAGGAGGCGACCTCGCTCACACCGACGGCGCGGGCGTGGATCTGGTCTGCCTCGGCGTCGGACTCGGCGGCGATCCAGAAGGCGACTCCGCCGTCCACCTCGCCGGCCTCGATGCTCTCGGCCGGGGGCTCGCTCTTGATCAGGTCGCCGAACGCCTCGAGCTCCTGCACGACCATGAAGGCGCGCGCGGCCGCCAGCTGGCAGCCCTCGTCGAAGGCGACGCTGACGCGGAAGACGATCAGGCCGCGCTCATGGGCGTCGCTGACGACCATGCGCTCGTAGTCGCTG
>JAEMRL010000032.1:796-11418 GCA_016463385.1 Thermoleophilia bacterium | reverse complement strand
CGCGCCGACCTGGCGGCCGTCGGGGCCTGACAGGGCGCGCCGCGCCGCCCCCGGCGGAGGCGCACGCGGGAATGCGGGCTCCGGCCCCGGGTGCCGCGCGCCCGGCATCCATTGGATGTTCCGTCCATGTGCGGCATCCGAGGAGTCCATCCAAGAAGGACGATCCGTACGATCCGAACCCTCCCGCGCCCCGGCTGCGGCCGCGCGCGGGTCGCGCGCGCCGCGCGGCGGGACCCCTGCCGCCCGGGGCTCTCGGCTAGACTTCCTCCTCTTCGGACCCGACCGACGAGGGGATGGCGTGGCAGAGGAGAACGGCCGCACGGGCACGATGCGGGTCAAGACCGGACTCGCCCAGATGCTGAAGGGCGGCGTCATCATGGACGTCACCACGCCCGAGCAGGCGCGCATCGCCGAGGACGCCGGCGCGTGCGCCGTGATGGCCCTCGAGCGCATCCCGTCCGACATCCGCTCGGACGGCGGCGTCGCGCGCATGAGCGACCCCGAGATGATCGCCGGCATCCAGGAGGCCGTCACGATCCCGGTGATGGCCAAGTGCCGCATCGGGCATTTCGTGGAGGCGCAGATCCTCCAGTCGCTCGACGTCGACTTCCTCGACGAGTCGGAGGTGCTCACCCCGGCCGACGAGGCGCACCACATCGACAAGCACGCCTTCACGATCCCGTTCGTCTGCGGCGCGACCGACCTCGGCGAGGCGCTGCGGCGCATCTCCGAGGGCGCGGCCATGATCCGCTCCAAGGGCGAGGCCGGCACCGGCAACGTCGTCGAGGCCGTCCGCCACATGCGGGCGATCCGGGGCGGCATCGCCCGGCTGGCGAGCCTCCCCTCCGACGAGCTCTACGCGGCCGCGAAGGACCTGCGGGCGCCGTACGAGCTGGTGGCGCAGGTCGCCGCCGACGGGCGCCTGCCCGTGGTGCTCTTCTCGGCGGGCGGCATCGCGACCCCCGCCGACGCGGCGATGATGATGCAGCTCGGCGCCGAGGGCGTGTTCGTCGGCTCGGGCATCTACAAGAGCGAGGACCCGCCGGCGCGCGCACGGGCGATCGTCGAGGCCGCGACCCACTTCCGCGACCCCGAGGTTCTGGCCCGCGTCTCGCGCGGCCTCAAGGACGCCATGCCGGGCATCGAGATCTCCTCGCTGGCCCCGGCCGAGATGCTGCAGGGGCGCGGGTGGTAGCAACGACCCTCGGGCGCCCCCGGATCGGGGTCCTCTCGATCCAGGGCGCCTTCGCCGAGCACGCCCGCGTGCTGGAGCGCGTGGGCGCCGAGCCGGTCGACGTGCGCGCTCCCGGCGACCTCGAGGGCATCGACGCGATCGTGCTGCCCGGAGGGGAGAGCACCACCCTCGGCCTCGTCGCCGAGGAGTCGGGCCTGCTCGACGCCCTCCGGCGACGTCTGGCCGACGGCCTTCCGGCGCTCGGCACCTGCGCGGGGATGATCGTGCTGGCGCGGGCCGTCACCGAGGGCGCGCAACCGCTGC
Source organism: Thermoleophilia bacterium (assembly GCA_016463385.1). GTDB lineage: Bacteria > Actinomycetota > Thermoleophilia > Miltoncostaeales > Miltoncostaeaceae > Miltoncostaea. The sequence goes on along the minus strand of JAEMRL010000032.1, from coordinate 9,920 downwards.
TCGGCGGCATGGACATCGTCGTGCGCCGCAACGCCTTCGGGCGCCAGCGCCATTCGTTCGAGGCCCCTGTCGCGGTGTCAGGGCTCGACGGGGCGGAGGCCGGCGCGCCGGTCGACGCCGTCTTCATCCGGGCGCCGTGGATCGAGGAGTCGGGCGCCGGCGTCGAGATCCTGGCGCGTCACGGCGGGCACGGAGTCGCCGCACGGCAGGGCGATCTGATGGTCACGGCGTTCCATCCCGAGCTGTCGGGGGAGCACCGGTTCCACGAGTGGCTCGTCGCGCGGGCACGTGTGTGCCGGGAGCGCGGCGACGAGAGGAGGGAGCGTCATGTCGGGGCACAGTAAATGGGCGACCATCAAGCGGAAGAAGGGCGCCGCCGACGCGAAGCGCGGCCAGCTCTTCTCGAAGCTCTCGCGCGCGATCATCGTCGCGGCCAAGGAGGGCGGGGCCGACCCCGACGCGAACGCGTCGCTCGCCACCGCCATCCAGAAGGCGCGCGACAACTCGATGCCGAAGGACAACATCGAGCGCGCGATCCAGCGCGGCGCGGGCGGCGCCGACGGCGCCGACTACGAGTCGATGCTCTACGAGGGCTACGGCGCGGGCGGCGTCGCGGTGATCTGCACCATCCTCACCGACAACCGCAACCGCACCGCCAGCGACCTGCGTTTCATCTTCACCAAGAACGGCGGCTCGCTCGGCACCCCGGGCTCGGTGGCCTGGCAGTTCGACCGCAAGGGCGTGATCGTCGTCGATGCCGAGGGCATCGACGAGGACGCGCTCATGGAGGTCGCGCTGAGCGGCGGCGCCGAGGACATCGCCGAGGACGGCGACACCTGGCAGATCACCACCGACCCGCACGACTTCATGGCGGTCCGCGCGGCGCTCGAGGAGGCCGGGATCACCTACACGTCGGCGGATCTCACGATGGTGCCCCAGAACACGGTCGCCCCGTCCGAGAGCGAGGCCCGTCAGATCCTGCGCATGATCGACCAGCTCGAGGACAACGACGACGTCCAGGACGTCTACGCCAACTTCGACATCTCCGAAGAGGTGCTGGAGGCGGTCGCCGGCTGAGCCGTGACCCGCCCCGCGGCGCGGGGCGGGTCGGAGCGCTCATGGGACCATGACCGGCGCGGGTGGAGTCGGCCAGGCGCGCCGCGTGCGGGTCCCGGCCAGTACGCGCCGCCAGTGGAGCGTGGCCCCTGCGGGCCGCGGATCCACGCGGCGGGCGCGGGTGCCGTCCGCGGCGCCGGGTTGACTGGAGGCGTGGCCACCCCGACCCCCGCAGGATCCGCTCGCCCTGGCGCGAACCCCATCACCCGTGTGGGCGACATGGTGATCGGCATCGACCCGGGGCTCGCCTCGACCGGCTACGCGCTCATCGCCGGCCCTCCGTCGCGTCCGCGCGTGGTGGCGATCGGGACGGTGAAGACCTCTCCGCGCACCGACCACCCCCTGCGCCTGCGCGCGCTCCACGACGCGATCGCCGATCTGTGCTGCGACCACCCGGTCGAGGCGGCGGCGATCGAGGCCTGGTTCGTGCACCCCGTCAGCCGGTCGGCGATGGGGATGGCCGAGGCGCGCGGCGCGATCCTGGTGGCGCTGGCGGGCGCCGGGGTGGACGTGGTCGAGTACTCGCCGAACACGATCAAGCAGTCGGTGACCGGGTCCGGGAGCGCCGACAAGGTGCAGGTCCGGACCATGGTGCAGCGCCTCACCGGCACCGCGCCCGAGACCGACCACGCCGCCGACGCGCTGGCCGCCGCGATCTGCCACATGAGCTCCGCGCCTCTGCGCGGGGCCATCCGCAGAGCGCGCTAGCTTTGAGCGGATGATCCGCTCCATCAGGGGGCGCGTGCTGGCGCATGAGCCCGACGGCCCGGTGATCGAGGTCGGCGGAGTCGGCCTGCTGGTGCGCGTCTCGTCGACGACCGCCGCGTCGCTGCCCCCCGCGGGCACGGAGGCGACGCTGTCGACCGTCCTCGTGGTGCGCGAGGAGTCGCTCGACCTCTACGGCTTCGCGACCCCGGGGGAGCGCACCCTCTTCGAGGCCTTCACCACGGTCAGCGGCGTCGGTCCGCGGCTCGCGCTGGCGATCTGCGCGGTGGGTGAGCCCGACGATCTGCGCCTGGCCATCGCCCGCGGCGACAGCGCCCGCCTGCAGACCGCGAGCGGGGTGGGGAAGCGCACCGCCGAGCGGCTGGTGCTGGAGTTGCGGGACCGGCTCGGGTCGCTCCCCGGCTTCGCCGGCCTCGACGTGGTCGCACCCTCGGCCGCCGACCAGCACCTGTCGGCCCGTGACGGCCTGGTCGCCCTCGGCTTCAAGCCCGACGAGGCCGACGCCGCCCTCGCCGACGCGCCCGCGGGCCTCGACGCCGAGGGTCTCGTGCGCCACGGCCTGGCGGCTCTGAGGCGCCGGTGAGCGCGGCCGACGAGGAGGGCGCCTGGGGCACCGACCCCGACGCGCTCGCACGCGAGGAGCGGCTCGCGACCGGCGAGGAGCTCGGCGCCGAGGACGAGCTCGACACCTCGCTGCGCCCCCGCCGGCTGGAGGACTTCATCGGCCAGGACGGGGTCAAGCAGCAGCTGGCCATCTTCCTCCAGGCCGCCAAGGAGCGCGGGGAGGCCCTCGACCATGTGCTGCTCGCCGGGCCCCCGGGGCTCGGCAAGACCTCCCTGGCGGGCATCGTCGCGGCCGAGATGGGCGTCGGCTTCCACGTCACCAGCGGCCCGATCCTCGAGCGCAAGGGCGATCTGGCGGCGGTGCTCACCGCGCTGGAACCCCACGACGTGTTGTTCATCGACGAGATCCACCGCCTCAACCGCGCCATCGAGGAGGTGCTCTATCCGGCGATGGAGGACTTCCAGCTCGACGTCGTCCTCGGCCAGGGGCCCTCGGCGCGCACCCTGCGCCTCGACCTGCCGAAGTTCACCCTGGTCGGCGCGACCACCCGCACCGGCCTGCTGACCACGCCGCTGCGCGCCCGGTTCGGCGTCTTCCACCGGCTCAACTACTACGCGCCCGCCGACCTCGCCTCGATCGTCCGCCGCTCCGCCCGCCTGCTGGAGGTGACCATCGACGACGAGGGCGCCGACGCCCTGGCGTCGCGCTCGCGCGGGACCCCCCGGATCGCCAACCGGCTGCTGCGCCGCGTGCGCGACGTGGCCCAGGTGCGGGGCCGGGGCAACGTGGACCGCGCCGTGGCCGAGGAGGCGATGGAGCTGCTGGAGGTGGACGCCCTCGGCCTCGAGGAGCTCGACCGCCAGATCCTCCGCCTGCTGGCGGAGACCTTCGAGGGCCGCCCGGTGGGGCTCGGCACACTCGCCGACAGCGTCGGCGAGTCGGCCGACACGATCGAGGACGTCTACGAGCCCTATCTCCTGCAGGAAGGCCTGCTCACGCGCACGCCGCGGGGCCGGATGGCCACGCCGCGGGCGTACCGCCACCTGGGTCTGACACCCCCGTCGGACCCCGCGCAGGCCGGCCTGTTCTGACGCCGCGCACCCGCGGCGCCCGCGCCGCACTGGCGCGCGGCCCCGGCGGCTCGTAGAGTCGGGCGATGCCTCAGACCGTGAACGACGTGATGGCCCCGGTGAAGGTCCGTGTGACGACGGGGGACACCCTGCGCGAGGTGGCGGTGGCCCTCGCGGCCGCGCGCACCGGCCTCGCGGTGGTCGACGTCCCCGGCGGCGGCGTCATCACCGAGCGCGACGTGCTGCGGGCGATCGCCGCCGAGACCGACCTCGACGCCGCGACCGCCGGGGACCACATGACGGCCGATCCCGTGTCGGTGGCGCGCGCGATGCCCCTCGAGGAGGCGTGCGACCTGATGATCTCGCGCAACGTCCGCCACCTTCTGGTGAGCGAGGGCGACGCCCTGGTGGGCGTGCTGAACATGCGCGACGTCGTCGGCGTCCTCTCGGGCGCCGCCCCCCTCGGGGCGGTCCCCCCGGCCCGGGGCTCCTGAGCCCTCAGTCCCGCCCGGCCCCGGCCCTCGGGAACCCGGCGCGCAGGGCGGAGGGGATGTTGCGGACCAGCTCGGCCGGGTTGCGCCGCAGGTTGTAGCGCAGCCCGAGCGGCGGGCGGGGATCGGGGCGGCCGCCCTTCGCCGCGTGGATCTCCTCGTAGACGGCCTCCACCTGCCGGGTGACCTGGGGCCAGGAGTAGCGCTCCATCACGATCTCGCGGCCGCGGCGGCCCCAGTCGGCCCGCAGCGCGGCGTCGTCGAGCACCTCCGCGATGCCGGCCGCCAGCTCGCGCGGGTCCCCGGGTGCGACGAAGCGGCCCGGCGCGCCATCGCGGATCACCTGCCGGAAGCCGATGTTGTCGGCGCAGACGACCGGCGTGCCGCTGGCCATCGCCTCGAGCAGCACCACCCCGAACGACGCCAGCACGCACGGGGAGGCGAAGACCGTGGCCTCGCGGTAGAGCGCGGGCCGCTCCTTGTCGAGCAGGCCGAGCCAGTCGATGCGGTCCCAGACGCCGAGGCTGCGGGCCTGGTGGTGGTACTTCGGGCGCAGCGGGCCGTCGCCGACCACCTGCACCCGGAAGTCCCGCCCCTGGTCCTTGAGGATCCGCGTCGCCTCGAGCAGGGTGTCGAGCCCGTTGCGCGGGTCGAAGCGCCCCATGAAGAGGATCCGGGGCGGCCCTCCGGGGCGGCTCTCGCCTTCGGCGAGGGGCCGGTAGAGGTCGGTGTCCACCCCGTTCGGGATGATGTCGAAGCGCGCGTCGCCGAAGTAGGGCTGCAGGGCGGTGACGCAGGCGTCGGACACCGCGATCAGGCGGTCCGTGCGGGACATCGTGCTGCGCACGTAGGCGAAGAAGTGCTTGTAGGCCCAGTGGCCGCCCTCGAAGTACGTGTGGAAGGTGCCCACGTTGACCGGCGCCTGCGAGCAGCGCAGCGCCCAGAGGGTGACCATGGGGGAGGCGAGGCCCTGCGCGTGGACGACGTCCATGCCGCGCAGCGCGCGCGCGACCCGTGCCTTCACGCCGGGGCCCACGCTGACGCGCGCGACCGAGCCGTTGGAGACCAGCGGCATCGAGAGGCCCACCCGCACCGTGCGGTAGCCGTGCAGGGACAGGTTCTCGGCGTCGATCTCCCGGGCGCGCGCCTTCATGCCGAAGGGGGCCAGGCTCGTGAGCACGGTCACCTCGTGCCCGCGCTCCACCAGGCCGCGGCCCAGGTTGTGCACGTGCTCCGGGATCCCGCCGAGCACCGGGTAGGCGTACTCGGTGACCAGCGCCACCCTCACGGCGGGGCGGGCCTCTGCCACGGCCGCAGCATGTCCGGGCTCGAGATGCGGTGCACCAGGAACAGCGCCAGCAGCACGCAGACCGCGCCGCCGACCCCGTCGAGCCACCAGTGGTTGGAGGTCGCCATCACCACGAAGAGCATCCCCGCCGGCCAGAGGAACGCGAGCCAGCGCCATCGCGAGGGCGCCAGCATGAAGAAGAGGGTGAGGGAGAAGAGCACCGTGTAGCCGACGTGCATCGACGGCATGGCGGCGAACTCGTTGCGGAACGGCTGGAACCACGACAGCGCCCCGCCGAGCTCCAGGCTCTCCTTGGTGGGGTCGGAGAAGCCGAGGTCGGTGAGCCGCGGCGGCGCCAGCGGGTAGAGCCAGTAGCCGATCACCGCGAGGCCGTTCGTGAGCCAGAACCAGTTGCGGAACACGGCGAAGTTCTCGCGGCGGAAGAACCAGACCCACAGGAACATCACGACGAAGCCGGTGGTGTGGGCCAGCGTGTAGGTCCACGTGGTGACGAAGTCGACCGCCCCGGCCGACTCGACCCAGTCGTGGATGGCCCCCTCGACGTAGAGCCCGAGCGCCTTCTCCGCGTCCACGATGTCGTAGGCGTGCCGGAGGGGCCGGGCGACGTCCTCGACGGCCACGAGGTCGCGGAGCCACTCGTACGCGACGTTCAGGACCAGGAAGAGAGCCAGTTCCGCGGCGAACGGCCAGCGGGCGGTCCATGCGCGCGCGAGCGGCGAAGGGCTGGCGGCGACCGTCACGGCGGCTCAAGCTAGCACGCGGGGCGGCCGATCCCGGACGCGACTGCGCCCGTCTGGGGCGGCCGGGGCCTTTGCTATCGTCGCCGCGCCGGACGCGTTTTCGCCGGTCGCTGTCCGCCGCCCCAGGAAGGTCCCTCCCGCATGCCGGCTCTCCTGCTGCCGATCTACATCCTGATCTTCGTCGGGCTGATCTACCTCGTCGGCGTCCGGCCGCAGCAGCGCCGCCGCCGTGAGCTCGAGGCGATCATGAACAGCCTGAGCCCCGGCGACGAGGTGATCACGGTGTCGGGCATCTACGGCACGGTGACCGAGGTGGAGGACGGCGACACGATCCTCCTCGAGGTCGCCGAGGACACCGACATCCGCATCGCCAAGGCGGCGATCGCGAAGGTCCTCACCCAGGCGGGCGACGAGGCCGTCGCGAGCGACGACGCCGCGGCCGACCTCGCCTCCTAGGCCCGCACCGTGAAGCGCCCCCTCCTCCTCCTGGCCGTCATCGTCGGCCTGCTCGCCGCCTCGCTGGTGGCGATCGCGGTGCGACCGGCGGTCCTCGGCCTCGACCTCCAGGGCGGCGTCGAGGTGATCCTGCAGGGCCAGGCGACCGACGAGAGCGAGGTCACCCCCGAGGCGATCGAGCGCTCGGTCGAGATCATCCGCTCCCGCGTCGACGCGTTCGGCGTCTCCGAGCCCGAGATCCAGACCCAGGGCTCCGACCAGATCGTGGTCGCGCTCCCCGGGGCCGACAACCCGAACCAGGTCGTCAGCGACCTGATCCAGCCGGCCCAGCTGGTCTTCATCAACTTCGAGCGCAACGTCGTCAACCCGAGCGGCGAGCCCGATCTCTACAAGGCCGTCCAGCTGGCGATCGACACCGAGCCGACGGGCACGCGCGGCAAGCCGACCTTCTACGCCTTCCGCGACAAGCAGGCGATCCCGGGCATCCCGCCGGCGCCCGACCGCCAGACCCTCGCCGAGAGCTTCCCCGACAACGTCATCCCCGACGACGTCGAGGTGCTGAGGGTGCCGCGGGGCCTCTTCCTCGCCTTCGAGGAGGGGCCGCTGCTGCAGACGCGCAACGCCGGCACCCGCCGCACCTGGTACGTCTTCCAGAACACCCCGGGCCTGACCGGCGCCGACGTCACCGAGGCGCGCGCGACGATCCGCACCGGCGCGATCGGCGGTGGGTCGCAGCGCGTCGTGACCCTGCAGTTCACCGGTGAGGGCCAGGACAAGTTCGCCGACATCACCCGGCAGCTGGCCCAGGACGGCCAGATCCGCGGCCAGCTCCAGCGCTTCGCGATCATCCTCGACGGCCAGATCGTCTCGAACCCGACGATCGACTACGAGCAGTACCCGCAGGGGATCGACGGCAACAACGGGGCCGAGATCACCGGCGACTTCAGCCAGTCCGAGGCGGAGACGCTCGCCAAGCAGGTCAACTCCGGCGCGCTGCCGATCGAGCTGAACGTCATCAACCAGCGCCAGGTGTCGGCGACGCTCGGCAAGGAGTCGCTGCGCCAGGGCCTGATCGCCGGCGTCATCGGCCTCGTCCTGGTGATGCTCTTCCTGATCGCGTACTACCGCTTCCTCGGCGTCATCGCCGCCCTCGCGCTCGTCGTCTACGCGATCCTGCTCTACGCCGTGGTGGTGCTCGTCCCGATCACCATGACCCTTCCGGGCATCGCCGGCATCATCCTCACGATCGGCGTGGCCTCCGACGCCAACGTCGTCATCTTCGAACGCGTGAGAGAGGAGGCGCGCAGCGGGAAATCGCCGCGCGCCGCCATCCTCGCGGGCTACAAGAAGGGCATCACGGCGATCATCGACGCCAACGTCGTCACGTTGGCGACCGCCGCGATCCTGTTCCTGTTCGCGACGGCCGGCGTCAAGGGCTTCGCCTTCACGCTCTTCGTCGGCGTGATCCTCTCCCTGTTCACGGCGGTCGTCGCCACGCGGGCCGCGTTCAACGTGCTCGCCGAGACCCGCTTCCTGCGCGACGACCGCTTCCTCGGCCTCAACCAGCGCGAGATCCGCTGGAAGCTCGACTTCGTCGGCAAGTGGAAGCTCTGGATGGCGATCTCGTTCGTCCCGCTGCTGGCCGGCGTCATCGTGATCGGGGCCAACGGGCTCAACCTCGGCCTCGACTTCGAGAGCGGCACCCGCATCACGACCCAGTTCGAGCAGCAGCCGAGCGAGGACGCCGTCCGGCAGGTCTTCGCCGACCAGGGCTACGGCAACGCCAAGATCCAGTCGTTCACCGAGGAGGTGGACGGCGCGGAGGTCCGCGGCTTCCAGATGCAGACGGAGACCCTGCAGCCGCCCGAGCAGCTCGCCCTGGAGCGGGCGCTCGACGCCGAGTTCGGGATCAACCGCGACACCCTCCAGCTGGAGACGGTCGGCGCGACCTTCGGCGACCAGGTGATCCGCAACGCCATCTGGGCGATCCTGCTCAGCTTCGGCGTGATCATCCTGTACCTGACGATCCGCTTCGAGTACAAGCTCGCGCTCCCGGCGCTGCTGTCGGTGGTGCACGACGTCGGCATCGCGGTGGCGGTCTACTCGGTCACCGGGCGCGAGGTCACGAGCGCCACGGTGGCCGCCCTGCTGACGATCCTCGGCTACTCGCTCTACGACGTGGTGATCGTGTTCGACCGCATCCGGGAGAACGTCCCGATCATGCGCAAGTCGACCTACCGCGAGATCGTCAACACCTCGGTGCACGAGACGCTGACGCGGTCGGTCATCACCTCCCTCACCACCCTCATCCCGCTGACGGTTCTGTTCTTCTTCGGCGGCGACACGCTGAAGGACTTCGCCTTCGCGCTGCTGGTCGGCATCCTCTCCGGCAGCCTCTCGTCGGTCGCGATCGCCGCACCCCTGGCCGCGCTCTGGAAGGAGCGCGAGCCCGAGAACAAGCGCCGCGCCGTCAAGGCGGAGCGGCGCGCGGCGATGATCGCCTCCGACTCCGACGTCGTGGATCTCGGTACCCTGGCGAAGGCCGAGGCCGCCCTGAGCGCCGAGCTGAGCGCGGAGGAGCGGCGGGCGAACGCGGAGTCCGAGGCGGACGCGCGCGAGAAGCCCCCCACCGCGATCGCCCGCCGCTCCTC
>JAEMRL010000032.1:0-786 GCA_016463385.1 Thermoleophilia bacterium | reverse complement strand
CGCCGAGCCGGAGCCCCCGTCCACGCCCGAGGACGGCGCCGACGGCGGGGTCGGCCCGGACGGCGAACCCGCCCCGGCGGCTCCGCGCTCGCGACCGGATCCGAACCGGGTCCGGCGCCACCGCAACGTGCAGAAGAGGAGGCGCTGATGGCGACCGTGCGTGAGGGCATCGAACAGGCCGTGCTGCTGTCGATCGGCGCCGCGTCGATCACCCGGGAGAAGGCGGAGGCCGCCGTCGCCGAACTGGTCCGCAAGGGCCAGGTCGGTGGGGAGGAGGGCTCGGTCATCGTCGACAAGCTGATGGCCCGCGTCCGCGGCGAGGGCACCACCGCGGCCGGCATCGCCGGGAGGCTCGAGGGCGGCGTGCAGGGCGTGCTGCGGGAGTTCGGCGTCGTGACGCGGGGTGAGCTGGAGGACGTCCAGCTGCGGCTGATGGAGCTCGAGCACCGGATCGCCCTGCTCGAGAAGGCGCCCCCCTCCGCGGGGTGAGCGGGACCTAAAGCCCGGGCGTCCGCGCCCGATAGACAAGAGGACGGCCCCCGGACGGGGCCACGTGCCCCGTTGCATCGGGTGGAACGGAGACCTCCTCTTGCGCAGCCGATTCGTGATCCCCGCGGCCCTTCTCGTGACGGTGGCATACGTCAAGGGACGGCTCGACGCGACCCTCTTCCGCTCGGACGACGAGCCCGCCGAGGTGCCCGTCGCCGTTCCGCCGGTCGACCCGATCCTGCGCGCGCAGGCGGAGGCCGCCGACGCCCTGAGCATCGCGGAGGCGCAGATCGTCAC
>JAEMRL010000031.1 GCA_016463385.1 Thermoleophilia bacterium | reverse complement strand
TGAAACCCTCCTGGCCCCTGCGGCGGCGGAGTCGCTCAAGCATGTGTCTCCTCCACGAGAACGTGATGTGCCGCGAGCCGAGCCCGTGTCGGCGGGTTCTCGCGGATTCACGCCCCACATCGAGCAGAAGCGACCCGATCTTGAGGATTCCGCCCATCGACGGAGGGGTGCGGCGCCAACCGCGACCGCCCCGAGCCTCAGGAGAGCGCGCGCGCGATCGATCTGTCGAGGGAGCGGGCGCCGGCCCCGGCGCGCACGAGGGCGAGCATCGCGACCAGGAGAGCGGGGGCCAGGACGAGGTTGACGGCGCCGCCGTCGATGCGGCCCGCGGTGAGCACGGCGCCGGCCATCGCGAGGGCGAGCATCGACGCGACCGGGCGGGTGGCGAGCCCGAGCACCAGCAGGACGCCGCCCACGAGCTCGAGTGTCCCGAGCGCGTATACGGCCGGGTCGGCGAGCGGGATGCCGTAGCGCTCGAACGCGCCCACCTCGGCGTCGTGGCGCCGGAACTTGCCCAGCGAGAAGGCGATGAAGACCCCGCCGGCCGCGAGCCTCACCAGCAGCGCCCACGCCGCGTCGCCGGTCGCGAGCATCATCCTCACGCGATCCACCACCCGTCCCCCCCCGTCGTCCGGCGATGTCGGTGATGATGATGGGGCGTGGCGCTTACAGCGACGTTACGCCGCCCGCCCGCATCCGCCGTCAGTGAGGTTCGCACGTGATCGTCGACAGCGCCTTCTATCGCGACGGGGTCCGCGGGCCCGGCCCCGAGGGCCTCGACGCGCTCGCCGCGGCGGCCCGCGCGGGAGAGGGGATCGCGTGGATCGGGCTCTACCGCCCCACCGAGGCCGAGTTCTCCGGTGTCGCCGCCGCCTTCGGTCTCCACGGCCTCGTCGTCGAGGACGCGGTTCACGCGCATCAGCGGCCGAAGCTCGAGCGGTACGGCGACACGCTGTTCTGCGTTCTGCGGTCGGCCCGGTACATCGACGAGAGCGAGACGGTCGAGTTCGGCGAGCTGCACGTCTTCGCCGGCCCCGGCTTCGTGATCACTGCCCGCCAGGACGACGCGTGCGATCTGGGCGGCGTGCGAACGGGCCTCGAGGCCCGTCCCGAGATCCTCGCGCGCGGGCCGGTGGCGATCCTGCACGCGATCATGGACCGGGTGGTCGACGACTACTCGCCCGTGGTCGCGGGCCTCGAGAACGACATCGACGAGATCGAGGACGAGGTCTTCGGCGGGAGCCCGAGCGTCTCGCGCCGTATCTACGAGCTCTCGCGCGAGGTGATCGCGTTCCACCGGGCGTCGAAGCCCCTGGCCGCGATGCTCGAGCCGCTCGTGGGGGATCCGTCGATCGGCGACGAGGAGCGGCGCTACCTGCGCGACGTGCAGGATCACGCCCTGCGGGTGCTCGAGCAGGTCGATGAATTCCGGCAGCTGCTGCAGAACATCCTGAACGTGAACCTCACGCTCGAGACCAAGGCGCTCAGCGAGGCGTCGATCGCCCAGAACGACCAGGTCAAGAGGATCTCCGCCTGGGCCGCCATCCTGTTCGCGCCGACGCTGATCGGCACGGTCTACGGGATGAACTTCGACCACATGCCCGAGCTCCACTGGCGGGCCGGCTACCCGATGGCCATCGCGATGATGATGGCCACCTCCGTCACGCTGTTCCTGATCTTCAAGCGGCGCGACTGGATCTAGGCGGGGATCAGGCCTCCCCGCCGCCTCCGAGCATCCGGAACGCGAGCCGCCGCCCGCGCCCCTGCGTGAAGGCCAGCGTGAACCAGAGGCGCGCGACGCCGTCGAGGACGCCGGCCGCCTCCGGGCCGCCCACCCGGACCGGGCGCATGCCCGTCGCCGCGATCAGGCGCTCGGCCCTCGCGCGCGCGGCCTCCGGGCCGCACCAGAAGAGGTCGGCGACGCCGTCGGGGAACCCGGGCGCGGAGACGTTCTCGTGGCCGATCGTGTTGAACGCGCGGCACACGAGGGCCCCGGGCGCCTGGGACGCCCAGGCGTCCATGTGGTGCATCGGGCCGTCGTGCCCCCCGGAGAGGTCGTTGCTGGCGTCCAGCACCACCCGCCCCGCCAGCGCCGGGCCGTGCTCGGCCGCGAACGCCTCCACCGCGGCGCCCGGGATCGCCACGACCACCGCGCCCGCGCCCGCGATCGCGTCGGCGACGGTCGTCTCCGCCGGTCCCGCCGGGGTGCGGACGCCCACGGCGACGTCCAGGCCGCCCCGCCGGAGGGCGCCGGCGAGGGCGTCGCCGACCGCGCCCGCCCCGATGACCGCGACGCGCTCCATCAGACGCCCAGGGCTTCGACGACCAGCGCGGCGACCTTCGCGCCCGAGTACTGCTGCTGGCCGGTGATCAGGTTCTGATCGCGGACCGCGAAGGCCTTGAACAGGCCCGCCTGGATGAAGTTCGCCCCGCGTGCGCGCAGGGCGTCCTCGACCCGGTACGGCATGATCGTGACGCCGGTCGCGGCGTCCCCGAAGTCCTCCTCGACGTTCGCGAAGCCGGTCACCGTGCGCCCCGCCACGAGAGGGGAGCCGTCGGTGAGGTCCACGTCGATGAGCGCCGACACGCCGTGGCAGAGCGCGGCCGTCGGCTTGCCGTCCTCGAAGAAGCGGGCGATCAGCCCCCGGAGGACGGCGTGATCGCGGAACTGGAACATCGGCCCCTGCCCGCCGCAGACCACCAGCGCATCGAAGCCGCCGGGGTCGAGGTCGGCGAGCGCCGGCGTGTCCTCGAGGCGCGACATGACCGAGGGCGTGTTGAGGTAGCCCATCGAGATCACGTCGTCGGCCGACCACCGGCTCTCGTCACGCGGGTCGCTGAGGGCGTCGACCGTCACCGGTCCGCCGTCGGGCGAGGCGATGGTCACCTCGTAGCGCGCCCGCGTGAACTCGTAGAGGGGGTGGAAGAGCTCGGCGGCCCAGAAGCCCACCGGCCATCCCGTCGTGGTCGAGACGCCCGGGTTCGCCACCACCATCAGAACCCGCGGCCGTCCGCCGCGCGGTGTGACGTCCACGACCTCATGGTGGTCGTCGGTCTCGCTCACTGCCGCCATCGCGTCCGCTCCCCGTGGTCGCCTGCCGTTGGATCGAAGTAATAGTTTGGACTCAAGTTGTTGTCAATGGCATCGGCTTCTAGTCTCCCGCCGATGCCCGAGCGCCCCGCCGACCACGCCTGCATCCCCCGCGACTCGGTCGATCAGCTCCTCGCGGCATGGGAGGCCGCCCGGCCCGACCTCGACTTCGCACCGGTGGCGGTCGTCAGCCGTCTCGGCCGGGTGCGCGCGCACGTCGACCGCGAGGTGGAGGCCCTGTTCGCCCGCCACGGGATCAGCGGACCGGGGTTCGCCGTGCTCGTCACCCTCACGCGGCTGCAGGAGCCCGGTGGCGTGCCGCAGCGCCGGCTGATGGATGAGCTCGGGCTGACATCGGGGACGGTGAGCGTCCGCATCGACCGGTTGGTGGCCGACGGCCTCGTGGCGCGCGGCGCGGCTTCGGGCGACCGGCGCAACAGCCGCATCACCCTCACCGACGCGGGCCGGGAGCTCTTCGAGAGGATCGTCCCGGCGCACCTCGACAACGAGCGCCGGCTGCTGGCGGCGCTCGGTGAGCCCGAGCGGGAGCTCCTCGCGGACCTCCTGCGCACGCTGCTGGTCGAGTTCGAGGGCTCGGTTCCACCGCCCTCCGCACCGCTGCGCCTCGGGCTCACGCTGGCGCCGGCCCACGTGGCGATCTCCATGCGGCAGGCGGTCGGGCTGCCGCCGGTCGCCGGCCTGCTGGTGCGCGGGGTGGAGGAGGGCGGCCCCGCGGCCGCCGCGGGCATCCAGAGGGGCGACGTCCTGCGCGAGGCCGACGGGCGCGCTCTGACCGCGATCGGGGCGCTCTACGCGGCCATCGACGACCGGGCGGGCGAGGGCGCGGTCGCGCTGGTGGTCGTGCGCGCCGTGGAGGAGCTCACCCTCCCGGTCCGGCTCGGCGCCCGCGGGACCGGCGAGGCCCCGTCCGTCGCGGCGACCGCGGGGCGGACGGCCCGGGACGAGCACACGATCTGACGCCGGCCGGGCGCCCGGCGCCCGCCTTCGTGATGATGGACGGCGATGGACGGGACCTCCTCCGCAGCCCACCGGCCGTCCGCGCCGGAGCCCCTGCGCCTGAAGTCGGCGCGCGGGCGCTGGGTGCTGTTCGCCACCGTCCTCGGGTCGGGGGTCGTCGGTATCGACGCGACCGCCATCAACGTCGCGACGCCCGCGATCGGCGACGACTTCGACGCCGGTCTCAGCAGCCTGCAGTGGACGATCAACGCCTACACGCTGACCCTCGCGGGGCTGCTGCTGCTGGGCGGCTCGCTCGGCGACCGCTTCGGCCGGCGCCGCGTCTTCGTGATCGGCGTCGTCTGGTTCGCCGCCGCCTCGCTGCTGTGCGCGATCGCCCCGAGCGTCGAGGCGCTGATCGCCGCCCGCGCGCTCCAGGGCGTCGGGGGCGCGCTGCTCACGCCGGGCAGCCTCGCGATCATCCAGGCCTCGTTCCACCGCGACGACCGCGGCGCGGCGATCGGCGCATGGTCGGGACTCGGCGGCATCGCGATCGCGATCGGCCCGCTGCTCGGCGGCTACCTGGTCGATGCCGTCTCGTGGCGGCTGATCTTCCTGCTCAACCTGCCGATCGCGGCCGCCGTGATCGTCGTCGCCCTGCGGCACGTCCCCGAGACCCGCGACCCGGCCCAGGCCCGCCTCGACCCGGTCGGCGCGGTGCTCGCGGCGGTGGGGCTCGCGGGCGTCACCTACGCCCTGATCGAGGGCCCGGGAACCGGCTGGGAAGACCCCGTGATCCTCGCGACCCTGATCGGCGGCACGCTCGCGCTGGTGGCCTTCGTGGTCTCGCAGCGCGTGGGCAGCCACCCGATGCTGCCGCTCGAGATCTTCGCGTCGGCTCAGTTCACCGCGGCGAACCTGGTCACGTTCGTCGTCTACGCGGCGCTCGGCGGGGCGATCTTCCTCCTGGCGATCCAGCTCCAGAACGTCCTCGGCTACACGGCTCTGGAGGCCGGTCTCGCCCTCGTGCCGATGACCATCGTGATGCTGTTGCTCTCGGCCCGGGCCGGGCGGCTCTCCCAGCGCATCGGACCGCGGCTGCCCATGACGGCGGGGCCGCTTCTCGCGGCGGCCGGCCTCGCGCTGATGGTGCGCATCGACGATGGGGCGGCCTACGCCACCCATGTGCTGCCGGCCGTCCTCGTGTTCGCGCTCGGCCTGTCGCTCACCGTCGCCCCGCTCACGGCCACCGTGCTGGCGGCCGCCAGCGACGAGCACGCGGGCGTCGCCTCCGGGGTGAACAACGACGTCGCGCGCATCGGCGGCCTGCTCGCCGTGGCCGTCCTGCCGCCGCTGGCCGGGATCTCGGGTGAGGACTACCGCGACCCCGCCCTCTTCACCGACGGCTTCGTGATCGCGATCTGGATCAGCGCGGCGCTCTGCGCGTTCGGCGGCGTCCTCTCCTTCCTGATGATCCGCGACGACGCAGGCCCGCGAGGGGCCTCGGAGCCCGTTCCCCACTGCCCGCTCGAGGCCCCCAGCCGGGCCCTCGCGCCCGCCGCCGCCCCTGAGGGGCGATAGACGGACACGTCCCAGTAAGCCCGGATGTCCGTCGGACCCCGTCGACTACCCTGGCCGTGTCCGGGGAGCGAGAGAGGCGGCCTCATGCGCTGGCAGGTCCTCGAGGGGGTTCCGGAGGGCGACGTGCGCCAGTTGCTGTCGATCGCCCGCCGCCGCGTGTTCCGCCGCGGCGAGGTGGTCTTCCACGTCGATGACCCGGCCGACACGCTGCACCTGATCGTCTCGGGTCGCTTCGCCGTGCGGGTGCAGACGCCGGTCGGCGACGTCGCGATCCTGGCCGTCCTCGGGCCGGGGGACATGTTCGGCGAGCTCGCCCTGATCGGGGGCGAGTCGCGGCGCACCGCCACCGTGGAGGCGCTGCAGGCGGGGGAGACCCGGTCGATCCACCGGCCCGACTTCGAGCGGCTGCGCGCCCAGCACCCCTCGGTGACCGACGTGCTCGTCGCGATCCTCTCCGAGGGGATGCGTCGTCTGTCGCGGCACCTCCTGGAGGCCCTCTACGTCCCCGCGGACAAGCGTGTGCTGCGCCGCCTCGGCGAGCTGGCCGAGAGTTACGCCCCCGGCGCGGCCGAGGCCGTGATCCCCCTGAGGCAGGAGGACCTCGCGAGCATCGCCGGCACGTCGCGCGCCACGGTCAACCGGGTGCTGCGCGAGGAGGAGTCGCGTGGATCGGTGCGCCTGGAGCGCGGCCGGACGATCGTGCTCGATCGCGCGGCGCTCGAGCGCCGCGGGCGCTGATCAGCCCCGGGGCGCCCGGGCGAGTGCGACGTAGGTCCGTCCGGCGCGGACCCGCACGTTCTTCCCGAGCCGCAGGTCGCGCACGGTCACCGTTCCCTCGGTCACCCGGATGATGGTGCGGT
Source organism: Thermoleophilia bacterium (assembly GCA_016463385.1). GTDB lineage: Bacteria > Actinomycetota > Thermoleophilia > Miltoncostaeales > Miltoncostaeaceae > Miltoncostaea. The sequence continues at coordinate 4,973 of JAEMRL010000031.1, read as the reverse complement.
CGCAGCGGTCGGTGATCGTCCACGCGGTGCCGTTGGCGACGGCGACCGCATAGCGCCCGGATGTGCGGTAGCGGCCGCGCACCTTGATTCGCACGCGCCGCGAGGGGGCCTTCTTCGCGGCGTGCGCGTTCGCGCGGCCGGCGGCCGCGCGGCAGACGAGGGGGCCGTTCAGCCGCAGGTCGGCGATCGCGGTGTCGGCGATCGGCTGGACCATGACGAACCTCCCGCCGGAGACGCGGGCCGTCGCCTCGGCGCCCGAGTCGGGGGCGCGGACGGTGAGGTCGACCGTCCCCTTGGTCGCGTCGACCACCGACTGGTTCGGGGCCAGGTCCGCCTCCCGGAGGCCGATGAACGCCGTCGTGGTCCGGGGCCGCACCGTCACGGTGCCGCCGAACGGGCTCACGCCGACCGTCTTCAGCGCCTCCGGCGGCGGCAGCGTGCCCACCGCGCTGAGGCGGCGGACCCGGGCGTTGCCGGTGTCGCCGATCAGCAGCGCGCCGTCGGCCAGCGGGGTCAGGGAGGTCGGCGCGTCGAGCGACGTGCCCGAGGCCGCGCCGCCGTCACCGCCGAGCGCGCGCCTCTCGCCGGCGATGGTCACGACCGTTCCGAGCGGCGTGACGCGTCGCAGGCGGTCGGAGAGGGTGTCGGCCATCAGGAAGCCGCCGTTGGTCAGCGGGACGACGTCGGCCGCTCCGCCGAGGCGCGTCCGCAGCGCGAGCGCGCCGTGGTCGTCGATGCGCCCGGTGCCGCCGCCCGCGACGGTGCTGATCGTGCCGTCGGCCGCCACGCGGCGGATGCGGCGGTTGCCGAGATCGGCGATCAGCAGGCCCCCGCCGGGGATCACCGCGACCGAGCGCGGATCGTTCAGCTGCGCCGCGGTGGCCGGGCCGCCGTCTCCGCCGAAGCCCGGGGTCGTGCCCGCGACGGTGCTGATGACGCCCGCGGCGGAGACGGCGCGGATGCGCCCGTTGCCCGAGTCGGCGATCAGGTAGCCGCCGTCGGCGAGGGGCGTGATGCCGCGGGGCTGGTTCAGCAGGGCCGCCCCGGCGGGGCCGCCGTCGCCTCCGAGCCCCCGCGCCGAGCCCACGACCGTGGTGATGATGCTGCCCGGCCCGATCCGGCGGATCCGGTCGTTGCCGGTGTCGGCGATGAGGATGCTGCCGTCGGCGAGCACGGCGACGTCGGAGGGGGCGTTCATCTCGGCGTCCTCGGCCAGGCCGCCGTCGCCGAAGAAGCCCTGGCCGTTCCCGGAGAGCGTGAAGATGACGCCGTTCGGCAGGACGCGGCGGATGCGATCGTTCTGGGTGTCGGCGATCAGCAGCCCGCCGTCGGCGGCGGCCGCCGTGCCCTCGGGGCCGTTCAGGCGGGCGCCCGTGGCCGGGCCGAGGTCGCCGTCGAGGCCGGAGACGGTGCCCGCCACCGTCGTGACGACCCCCTCGGCCGCATGCGCGGCGGGCAGCGCGAGGACCAGGGCGAGGGCCGGGAGCGTGAGGTGTCGGATGCGGATCGGCATGGCGTGAGGGTGGAGCGCGGGCGGCGGCGCGTCTGTCGTGCGGGTGACGCGCCACGTGTGCGCTCCGCGACGTCGGCTACTGTCGCCGCGTGCGCACCTCCCGTCAACGCACCCGGGGAGTCCTGCTGGGTGCGGTGGGCGTCGCGGCGGCCCTGATCGGGCTCGCCGCCTGGGGTGCGGGCACGCTCGAACGGGTGGAGCGCGTCTCGGTGGACCAGCGCTTCCAGGTGCGCGGCGACCGGACCCCCCCGCCGGACGTGGTCGTGGTCGGCATCGACGAGGACACCCAGGCCGCCCTGGATAGCCGCTGGCCGTTCCCGCGCGGCCTCCAGGCCACCGTCCTCGACAACCTCACGGCCGCCGGCGCCGCCGTGATCGCCTACGACATCCAGCTCACGACGCCGACCGGCGAGGGCGACCAGCGGATCTACCGGGCACTCGCCGCCGCGCCGCGGGTGGTGCTCGCCACCAGCCGGTACGACCGCACCAACGGGCCCGACGTGATCTTCCTCGACGAGGATCTCGAGGCCGGCGACATCGCGATGGGCCACGTCGCCTTCCCCGACACGCCCGACAACGTGTTCCGCCGGGTGCCGCTCGGCGTCGAGGGCCTCGCCTCCTTCTCCGCGGTCGCGGCAGGGCGCTTCCGCGGCACCCCCGTGGAGGGGGCCGGGACGGACCGGAGCGCCCTGATCGACTACGCCGGCGGGCCGGGCACGATCCCGACGATCCCCTACGCCGACGTCGCCGCCGACGGCTTCGCGGAGTCGCCCGGCGCGGAGGCCGTCCGCGGCAGGGTCGTCGTGGTCGGGCTGACCGGCGACTCGCTCGGCGACACCCACCCGACGCCCTTCGGCGGGGCGCCGATGGCCGGTCCCGAGATCAACGCCAACGCGATCGCGACCTTCCTCGCCGGCGAGCCCCTGTCGGACGCGCCCGGCTGGCTCGACGTCCTCCTGATCCTCGTCCTCGCCGGAGCCGGCGCGGCGGCGAGCCTGCGCGGCGGGGCGTGGACGGCGATCGCCGTCGCGAGCGTCGTCGGCGCCCTCTTCCTGGTGGGCGCCCAGATCGCCTTCTCGGGCGGCACCGTCGTCGCGGTGACGGCGCCGCTGCTCGCCCTCGGCCTGGCGACCGCGGGGGGCGTCGGCGTCGGCTATGCCGGCGTCGACCGCCAGCGCCGGCGCCTGCGCGCCGAGTTCGAGCGCTTCGTGCCCGCCGAGGTGGTCGGCCAGGTGATGGACCGCGTCGGCGACGACCAGCGCCTCGGCGGGCGCCGGATCTACTGCACGGTGATGTTCGCCGACCTGCGAGGCTTCACGGCCGCCGCCGAGCGCATGCCCCCCGAGACGGTGATCGAGATGCTCAACCGCTACCTCGGCGAGATGAGCGACGCCATCCTCGATCACGGCGGCACGATCGTCTCCTACATGGGCGACGGCATCATGGCGCTGTTCGGTGCGCCTCTCGAGCAGGAGGACCACGCCGACCGGGCCGTCGCCGCCGCCCGCGAGATGCGCGACGTCCGCCTGCCGCGCTTCAACGGGTGGTGCGCCGGCAGGGTGGCCGGTGAGGGCTTCCGCATGGGGATCGGCGTGGCCAGCGGACCGGTGATGTCGGGGAACGTCGGCTCGGAGCGGCGGATGGAGTACGCCGCGGTGGGCGACACCACCAACATCGCCTCGCGCCTGCAGTCGCTCACCAAGGAGACGCCGGCGATGGTGCTGATCGCCGACTCCACGCGGGCGGCGCTCACCGGGCCGGTGGCCGATCTCGAGGCGGTCGGCGCCCTCGACGTGCGCGGCCGCCAGGTGCCCGCGGCGGTGTGGACCCTCGGAGCCGGGGAGCCTGTGTCGCGGGCGTGACACACCGGCCGTCGCGTGGTGAACGGAACCGCGGGGGGAGTGGGGCGAGTGTGTGCCCATGGTCATCCCCACCCCTCGCAAGGAGCCCACCATGGCCCGCATCTCCCACACCACGCGCACCTCCCGCCGCCTCGCCGCCGCCCTGGCGATCGCCGGCGCGGTCGCCGCCACCGCAGGCCCGGCCGCCGCCATCCCGGTCGGCGGGGGCACCGGCATCCCGCCGAACGAGCCGCCCTCGGCGGCGCTCACCGGCACCCCCAACCCGGTCGTCGTCCCGACGCCGATCATCGGCGACATCTCCCCCGGCAGGCCCGTGGCGACCGCGCTCCAGCTCGGCACCCTGGTCTCCTACTCCGCCGCCGGCTCGGCCGACGACGACGGGACCATCACCAAGTACGAGTGGGACCTCGACGGCGACGGCACGTTCGAGAAGACGACCGCCGGCGCCACCACCAGCCGGCGCTACTCGAGCCCCGGCAACCTCACGATCAAGCTCCGCGTCACCGACAACGACGGCGCGAAGGCCACCGACACGCTGCTGCTGAAGGCGCACCGCGCCCCGGCCGCCCGGATCACCTCGAAGAAGGTCGCCGTGGTCGGCGAGGGCCTCTCGTTCACCTCCGCCTCCACCGACGACGAGGGCATCGCTTCGCTCGAGTGGGACATGGACGGCGACGGCACGTTCGAGCGCACCGGGCCGCAGCAGAGCACCTCGTTCGGCACCACCGGCCCGCACAAGGTCAGCCTGCGCGCCACCGACACGCTCGGCGCCAAGAGCACCGCGACGGTCACGGTGCGCGTCCACCGCGCCCCGACGGCCCTGATCACGACCCAGCCCCCGGTCCCGGTCGTCAACCAGCCCACCGTCCTCGACGGCTCGCGCTCCAGCGACGACGGCACCATCGCGAAGTACGAGTGGGACCTGAACGGCGACGGCACGTTCGAGACCAGCACGGCCGCCGTGCCGCGCGTCACCACGACCTTCACGGCGATCGGCCCGGCAACGGTCGGCCTGCGGGTCACCGACGGCGACGGCGCCACCGACCAGTCCACCCTGCGCGTCCAGGTCGCCGCGACCCCGCCCGCTACCATCGACTCGCTCGGCCCGCGGCTGCGCCCGCTGGCCCGCGCCCTCCGGATCTCGGCCGCCGGCCGCGTCCCCGTCCGCATCGCCTGCCCGGCATCCGAGCAGGTCTGCATCGTCGGGATCCAGATCCGCGGCACGAAGGGCGCCCTCGCCGGCCGCCTGCTCGGCTCCGGCCGGGCCCGCCTGCAGGGCGGCGTCCGCGTCACCGTCCCGGTGACGATGTCGAAGAAGGCCCGGACGTCGGCCGCCCGCCGCGCCCTGAAGGCCCGCGTGGTGCTCACCGCCACCGACACCTCCGGCAACCGCGCCGTCACCCGCACCGCGGTCACCATCCGCACGTAGCCCCCGCGGGCCACGGCCCGCCACGACGCGAGCGCCGGCCGATCGCCGTTCGCCTCCAGGAACGCGAGCCAGCGCCCGAGGCGTCCCGCGTCAAGGTCCTCCTCCTTCGCGACTACGGCCACCGCGTCCTTCGAGGACTGGTCGTAGGCATCCTCGGCGAGCTGCGCCA
>JAEMRL010000375.1:2613-2905 GCA_016463385.1 Thermoleophilia bacterium | reverse complement strand
GTGTCGGGGCGCAGCCCGTGGGCGGCGAGGAGGCGCATGACGCCCACCCGGCCGGCCCCCGGCACGCCGTCACCAGCCGAAGGTGCGGGCGGCGTTGGCGCTGGTGAGCTCGTCGAGCTCCTCCTCGGAGACGCCGCGCAGCTGGGCCACGAAGCGCAGGGTGTGGGCGACGTTGGCCGGGCGATTGGGCCGGCCGCGGCGCGGCACGGGAGCCAGGTAGGGACTGTCGGTCTCGACCATCAGCAGGTGGCCGGGAGCCTCGCGCGCGGCGCGCTGGAGATCGGTCGAGCGC
>JAEMRL010000375.1:0-2603 GCA_016463385.1 Thermoleophilia bacterium | reverse complement strand
GACCGGCGAAGCTCAGCATGTACCCGCGAGCGACGACCTCGTCGAGGCGGTCGGGCAGCGAGAAGCAGTGCAGGACCACCGTGAGGCCCTCGGCCTCGTCGGCCAGCACCGCGAGGGTGTCGTCGGCGGCGTCGCGTGTGTGGATCACGAGCGGCAGCCCCGTCTCGCGGGCGAGGGCGATCTGAGCGCGGAAGGCGCGCTTCTGGTTCTCGGGGCGGGCGTGGTCGCGGAAGTAGTCGAGGCCGCACTCCCCCACCGCCACGACCCTGGGGTGCGCGCAGAGCGCCCGCATCCAGTCGATGTCCGCGTCGGTGAACCCGTCGGCGTCGTTGGGATGCACCCCGACGGCCGCGTAGACCTCGGGGTGCTCGCCGGCCAGCGCCACGGCGCTCTCGCTGGACGCGCGCCCCACGCCGATGGTGACGATGCGCTCCACGCCCGCGGCGCGGGCCTCCTCGACCAGCTCGGCCGGGGAGGCGTCGCACGAGTCGAGATGGGCGTGGCTGTCGACTACGCCGCCTCCTCCTCCACGCGGGGGAAGAGCTGGTCGGCGAGCGAGACGGTGGCCTCGGCGGCCCCGGCGCCCCAGGCCGCGCCCGCCAGCGCGGTGGCGGCCGGGTCCTGGCCGAGCGAGGCGAGGATCCTCTCGGCGGAGCCGGGGATCACGGGCCAGAGCATGATGGCGGCGGCGCGAAGCCCCTCGGCGAGGCTGAAGAGCGTCTGGTCGAGCTCGCCGGCCCTCGCGGGGTCCTTCGCCAGCGTCCATGGGGCGCGCTGCTCCACGAGGCGGTTGAGGCGCTGCACCAGCCGCCACACGTCCTCCACCCCGCGCGAGAGGTCGAGCGCCGCGAAGTTCGCCGCGCAGCCCTCCGCGGCCGCGGCCACGTCGGCGGCCACGTCGGCGTCGCCGCCCGGGTCGGCCGGGACGACCCCGCCGCGATAGCGGCCGATCATGCTGACCACGCGGTTGAGCAGGTTGCCGAGCTCGTTGGCGAGCTCGCCCGAATAGCGCGCGTCGAAGCCCTCGGCGGTGAACGTGCCGTCCTCGCCGAAGCGCACCTCGCGGGCGAGGTAGTAGCGCAGCGCGTCGATGCCGTAGCGCTCGATGAACGGGAAGGGGTCGACCACGTTGCCCGTGGTCTTGCTCATCTTCTCGCCGCCCTTGAGCACGTAGCCGTGGATCATCAGCCGGCGCGGCAGCTCCAGGCCGGCGGCCATCAGCATCGCCGGCCAGATCACGGCGTGGAACTTCAGGATGTCCTTGGCCATCAGCTGGAGGTCGGGCGGCCAGTACCGCTCCACCATGTCCTCGCCGGGGCGGGCGTAGCCGAGGGCCGTGCGGTAGTTGAGGAGCGCGTCGATCCAGACGTAGATCGTCTGCTCGGGATCCCACGGCACCGGCACGCCCCACTCCACCTGGGCCCGCGACACCGACAGGTCCTCGAGGCCGAGCTCGATCATCCGCCGGGCCTCGTTGAAGCGCGCCTGCGGCAGCACCCAGCCCGGGTTCGCGTCGTAGTGGGCGAGCAGCCGCTCGCGGTACGCCGAGAGGCGGAAGAACCAGTTCTCCTCCTCCACCCACTCCACCGGCGTCTTGTGCACCGGGCAGAGGCGCCCCGGAAGGAGCTCCGGCTCGGGGTAGAAGGCCTCGCTCGCCGCGCAGTACCAGCCGCCGTAGCTGCCCTTGTAGATGTCGCCCGAGTCGTGGAGGGCGCTCAGCACGCTCTGCACCTCGGCCTCGTGCTCGGCGTCGGTGGTGCGGATGAAGAAGTCGTTGGTGGCGTCGAGCACCCCGCCGAGCGCCCGGAAGCGCGCCGACAGCATGTCGGCCTGCTCGCGCGGCGTGCGCCCCTCGCGCTCGGCCGACGTCGCGATCTTGGCGCCGTGCTCGTCGGTGCCCGTCAGGAAGAAGACGTCCTCGCCCAGCTGCCGGTGATGGCGGGCGATGATGTCCGCCATGATCGTCGTGTACGCGTGCCCGATGTGCGGGTCGGCGTTCACGTAGTAGATGGGCGTCGTGAGGTAGAAGCGTCCGTCGGCCACGACCGGGGAGTGTAGTGCCACCGTCAGCTTCGCTGTCGCCGCGCGCGCTCGCGGCCCTCTGCGCGGTCGCCGACGCCCTCGCCCGGGCGCGCGTGCGCTGGCTGCTGACCGGTGGCACGGGGCGGGCGCTGCTCGGAGCGCCGGCGCGTCCCGCGGACATCGACCTGGAGGTCGGCCCGGGCGACGCCGGCGCGGCGGCGGCCGCGCTCGGGGTGGTGCTCTCCCCGGCCGCCGGCGGCGGGCGCCGGTCTCTCCGCGCGAGCGCCCAGCGGGCCGGCGTCGAGGTCGACCTGACCTGCGACCTCACCGTGGAGGTGCCGGAGGGCCGCCTGGCGCCCGACTTCGCCCTGATGTGGGACCGGGCGCACACCGCCGTCGCGGCGGGCCGCACGATCCGCGTCGCGCCGCTCGAGGAGGCCCTCTGCCGGGCGATCCTGCTCGGCGACTGGGCGGCCGTGGCGAAGATCGCGGGGGCGGCCGGGCGGGCCCCCGGCGGCATCCGACTCGACGCGGGCTACGTGGCCGCGCGCCTCTCCTCGGCCACGGCGAGCGCCACCCGG
>JAEMRL010000030.1 GCA_016463385.1 Thermoleophilia bacterium | reverse complement strand
GTGGAGAGGCCGATGCCGCGCTTGTCGTAGCGCAGAACGGCCACGCCCCGCCGCGCGAGTCCCTGCGCGATACCGCGGTAGGCCCTCCCGCCGCCGTCGCCGAAGGCGCCGTCGCGGTTGGTGGGGCCGAAGCCGCCCACGAACACCGCGGCCGGGAAGGGGCCCGGCCCGGCCGGGACCGACAGCGTGCCCGACAGGACCTGTCCGCCCGGGGCGGCGATCGCCACCGGCCGCTCGGCGGGGGCGGCCGAGGGGCTGGCGAGGACCAGGGCGCTGACGAGGGCGGCGAGCACGAGCGGGAGGTTAGAACCGCAGTGTTCGGATCCGGTGAAGTCCCGGGATGGGGACGGTTCACCGGGGCGGCGCCGGGCGCGCCCGATCGCCGCGTCCCCGGCTCGGCTATCCTGCCCGGGTGGACGAGGTCCTGCTCGCCGAGCGGCTGATCGCCTACGACACCTCCCGCCGCACCGGCATCGGCCAGGCCACGGACTTCGTGGCGGGATGGCTCGAGGCCCGGGGGGCGTCCGTCTCCTCCGTCGAGACGGGCGGCCGGCGGAGCCTGGTGGCGCAGGTCGGATCGGGTCCGGTCCGGCTCATCTTCCACGGGCACCTGGACGTGGTGCCCGGCCATCCGGAGCAGTTCGTGCCCCGGATCGAGGGCGGACGCCTCTACGGCCGCGGCGCCTATGACATGAAGGCGGCGCTCGCGGCGATGATGCTCGCCGTCGCCGACCTCGCCGAGGGGCTCCACGGCGTCCAGGTCGAGCTGATCGTGGTACCCGACGAGGAGCGCTCGGAGCCCGGGGAGAACTGCACCCAGATGATGGTCCACGAGGGCCTGCGGGCCGACTTCGTGGTCTGCGGCGAGCCGACCGACATGCAGGTCGGCGTGCAGGCCAAGGGCGTCCTGATGCTGCGCGTCGAGGTGCCCGGAACCGCCGCGCATGGCGCGACGCCGTGGTTGGGGGACAATGCGGTCCTGCGCGCCGTCGATCTCTACCGCCGCATCTCCGGCCTCCCGTTCGCCACCGAGTCGGCGCCGCTCTTCGAGCGGCCGTCGATCAACCTCGGGCGCATCCAGGGCGGGGACGCGGTCAACAAGGTGCCGGACCTCTGCCGGATGGAGGTGGACGTGCGGTACCTGCCGGGGCAGTCGCCCGGCGAGGTGCTGCGCCAGATCCGCTCCCTCGACCCGGCCGCGACGCTCGAGCCGCTGCTGGAACGGCCGCCGGCCGACGTGCCGCCCGACAACGTCTTCGTGCAGGCCCTGCTCGGGGCCGCGAGCCGGCACGAGCCCTCGGCGACCTCGGTGGGGCGCGACGGCGCCTCCGACGCGGTCGCCTTCCTCGAGGTGGGCGTCCCGGCCGTCGAGTTCGGCCCCCGCGGCGCAGGACATCACGGTCCCGAGGAGTACGTCGAGATCGAGAGCCTGCCGCTCTACCGCCGCGCGCTCGCCGACTTCGCGCACCGCGTCGCGGCCCTTCCCGCCCCCGTCGTCGATCCGGAGGTCGCCCGGTGACGCCGCCCGAGCCGCCCCACCAGCGCGCCCGCTACTGGCGGGTGCCGCGGCGCCGTCGCGGCTGGATGGCCGTGATCGGCTGGACGGTGTGGGCGCTCGTCGGGCTGACGGTCTCGGTGCTGGCGGGCGGCTACATCTACCTCGACGACACCCTCGAGCAGGCCGCCCCCAACACCCCGGAGGCGCGCAAGGCGCGGGCCGCCACCAAGCCGGTGCTTCCCGGCCAGCCGACCAACATCCTCCTGATCGGCTCCGACACGCGCCCCTCCGAGGGCGACCCCGGGCGCAGCGACTCACTGATCCTGGTGCGGATGGACCCGCAGCGCGACTTCATCTCGATGCTGTCGTTCCCGCGCGATCTCTACGTGCCGATCCCCGGCTACGGCACCGACAAGATCAACGCCGCCTACTCCTACGGCACCGACGTCACGATCGAGACGGTCGAGCAGCTCACCGGACAGCCGATCAACCACTACGTGATCATCGACTTCACGGGCTTCGAGAAGCTGGTGGACGCGGTCGGCGGGGTGTACCTCGACATCGACCGGCGCTACTTCAACGAGAACGTGGGCACCGCGGCGACGAACTACGCGAACATCGACCTCCAGCCCGGCTACCAGCGCCTGAACGGGTCGGACGCGCTCGCCTACGTGCGCTACCGGCACACCGACTCGACCTACTCGCGCGACGCCCGCCAGCAGACCTTCCTCTCCGAGCTCAAGCGGCAGACCAAGGACCTCGGCAACCTCACCAACGTCACGAACTTCCGCAAGATCTTCGGCGAGAACATCGAGTTCAGCATCCGCGACCCGCAGAAGTTCATCTCGCTTCTTGAGCTCGCGCTGGTGACGCCGAAGGACCGGATCGCCCGCGTGTCGATCGACGCCGGCAGCGACATGACCGCCGCGGGCGCCTCGATCCAGGTGGCGAGCCAGGGCGCGATCGACGAGGCCGTGGCCGCCTGGCGGGAGCCCGAGTTCGAGTTCGGCCAGAAGGAGGCGGTCAAGCCGATCGCCCCGGAGTCGGTCGACGTGGTCGTCCAGAACGGCAGCGGGCGCCTGCTGGCGGCCGAGGACGTCGCCGAGGCCCTCGCGACCAAGAAGTACCGCACCTCGGTGGGCGGCAACGCCGACAGCTTCGACTACGCCTCGAGCGCGGTCTACTACGCCCCCGCGTTCCGCGAGCCGGCGCGCAAGATCGCCGCGCTGCTCGGCCCGGGGGCCACGATCGGCGCCCTCGCCGGGTCGGCGAAGGCGGGCGGCAACGAGGTCGTGGTGATCGCCGGCGCCGACTTCACGGGCGAGCTGGCGCCCCCGCCGCCCAAGGAGACCGCGCCCGCCGCCACGACGGTCGACACCACCAGCCTGGTGGAGCCGCTGCGCGAGGCGCGCAAGCAGGTGCCCGGCCTCCCGGTGATGGCCCCGCTGAAGGTGGCGTCGAACTCGAGCGTGCGGATCATCCGGCCCTACTCGATCAACCGCTCCGACTCCGGCGGCCCGCCGGCGATCAAGATCGTCTTCGAGCACGACTACCACGAGTACTGGGGCATCTCGATGACGACGATGAAGAACCCCCCGATCCTGCAGGGGGAGACCGGGTCGTACACCTCGGGCGGGCGCAAGTACCTCACCTTCTACGACGGCAAGAACCTCCAGCGGCTGGCCTTCCAGTCGGGAGGTGTCACGTACTGGGTGTCCAACACGCTGAACAACGACCTCAGTGCCAAGACGATCGAGGAGATCGCCAAGTCGATGCGCCCGCTCAACCGCGCCACCCTCAAGAAGGGCCGTACCGACACGGCGATCACCGTCGAGACCGAGGGCTCGACGCCGTGAGCGGCGCGGCGGGGGAGGGGGCGCCCGGGCAGGACGAGGAGGCGGCGCCCGACGGCGCCGCGCCCGCGCGTGAGCGCATCGGCGTGATCGGGGCCGGCTACGTCGGCCTGGTCACCGGCGTCTGCCTCGCGTCGATGGGCTACGACGTCACGCTTCGCGACATCGACGCCAACAAGGTCGCGGCGCTCAACGACGGGCAGACGCCGATCTACGAGCCCGGCCTCGAGGACATCATGGCCGAGCACTCGGCGCGGCTGACCTACACGCTCTCGCTGGAGCGGATGCTCGACCGCTCGGACATCATCTTCATCGCGGTCGACACCCCGCCGACCTACTCCGGCGACGCCGACCTCTCGCGCGTGATGGGCGTCGTCGATGAGCTGGAGCGGGTGGGCGCCGACGCGCGGCACATCCTGGTCATGAAGAGCACCGTCCCGGTCGGGACCGGCGAGCGCGTGCGCGCCGAGCTCGACGCGCGCGGCCTCGGCCAGGTCGGCTACTGCTCGAACCCGGAGTTCCTCAAGGAGGGCGCGGCGATCGCCGACTTCCTGCGGCCCGACCGGGTCGTGATCGGGGCCTTCGAGGGCCGGCACGGCGACCGGGTGGCGGCGCTCTACGCTGCGCTCGGCGCGCCGATCGTCCGCACCACCGTGCCGACGGCCGAGATGGTCAAGTACGCCTCCAACGCGTTCCTCGCCACCAAGATCAGCTTCATCAACGAGATCGCGAACGTCTGCGAGGAGGTCGGCGCCGACGTGGCCGTCGTCGCCGACGGCATGGGACGCGACGCGCGCATCGGCGGCGCCTTCCTGCGCGCCGGCATCGGCTTCGGCGGCAGCTGCTTCCCCAAGGACGTCTCCGCCCTCAAGCAGCTGGCGGGCAACTCGGGCTACCACTTCCAGCTGCTCACCTCGGTGATCGAGGTCAACGAGCTCCAGAAGCGGCGCGTCATCGGGAAGCTCAAGAAGTACCTCGGCACGCTGGAGGGCAAGCGCGTGGCGCTCCTCGGGCTCGCCTTCAAGCCGGAGACCGACGACATGCGCGAGGCCTCGAGCCTCGTGCTCGCCGCGCGCCTGCTGGCCGAGGGGGCCGAGGTCTGCGCCTTCGATCCGATCGTGGACATCTCCACCGACCGCCTCAAGGGCGTCGAGATGTGCGCGAGCACCGAGGAGGCGATCGCGGGCGCCGACGCCGCCGTCCTCGTCACCGAGTGGGCTTCGATCGTCGGCATCGACTGGGCCGTCGCGCAGGGCACGATGCGCTCGCCGGTGATCATCGACGGGCGCAACGCCCTCGATCCGCTCGAGATGACCCGCCTCGGGTACGCCTTCGAGGGCATCGGGCGCATCCCGGCGCACGTGGAGGTGCCGGCGTGACGCAGGCGGTCGTCCTCGTCGGCGGCGCGGGCACACGCCTGCGGCCGCTCACCGACACGCGCCCCAAGCCGATGATGGCGCTGGTCGACCGGCCCTTCGTGGCCCACCAGATCGACCTGCTGCGCCGTCACGGCATCGACGACGTCATCTTCTCCTGCGGGTACCGCCCCGACGCCCTGCGCGCCCACTTCGGCGACCGCTCGGCCGAGGGCGTCCGCTTCCGCTACGTCGTCGACCCCGAGCCGCTCGGCACGGCGGGGGCGATCAAGAACGCCGAGGACCTGATCGACGACGCCGCCTTCCTGGTGCTGAACGGCGACATCCTCACCGACCTCGACCTCGACGCCTTCACCGCCCGCCACCGCGAGACGGGGGCGTCGGGGACGATCGCCCTGACGCCGGTCGAGGACCCGAGCGCCTTCGGGCTGGTCCGCCTCTACGAGGGCGGCCGGGTGGAGGCCTTCGTCGAGAAGCCGGCGCCCGAGGATCTGCGCCCCGGCGAGCCCTTCCGCATCAACGCCGGCACGTACCTCCTCGAGCCGGGCGTGCTCGACCGGATCCCCGCCGGGCGCGCCTGCTCCATCGAGCGCGAGGTGTTCCCCGAGCTCGCGGACATGGGCGTGCTCTACGGATTCCCGAGCGACGCCTATTGGCGCGACATCGGCACGCCGGCGTCGTACCTGTCGGCGGTCCATGACGTGCTGACCGGCGCGCTGCACACCGGCTCGCCGACCGGCGCCGGCTACCTGGGCCCGGGAGCGGCGGTCGACCCGTCGGCCGTCGTCGACGAGCGCTCGGCGATCGGCGGCGGGGCGGTCGTGGAGGCCGGCGCGCGCGTGAGCGCGAGCACCGTCGGCGCCGGCGCCCGCATCGGCGAGGGCGCCGTCGTGGACGGGGCGATCGTGGGGGAGGGTGTCGCCGTCGGCGCCGGAGCCCGCCTCGGCCCCGGCGTGATCGTGGGCGACCGGGCGGTCATCGCCGCGGGCACCGTGGTCGATCCGTCCGCGCCGGTGCCCACCGACGGCGCGGTCGGATGAGCGTCCTGACGCTCCGATAGGCTGCCGCGATGTTCGGACTCGATGGACCCGATGCGACCGCCGCTGACAGCCTCGGGCTGATCCGGGGCGTCGGCGACTCGGTCGCGGCCTTCGACGAGGCCCGCGCGGCGGCCGAGGGCGTCGAGCTGGTGTACCCCCCCGACGAGATCCACGACGTCGCGATCTGCGGCATGGGCGGCTCGGCGATCGCCGCCGACCTGGTCGTCGGTGCCTACCGGGAGCGCCTGCGCAAGCCCGTGACGGTCGTGCGCGACTACTACCTGCCGGGGTGGATCGGCGAGAACACGCTCGTGATCCTGAGCTCGTACTCGGGCGGCACGGAGGAGACGCTCACCGCCGCCTCCCAGGCCACCGAGCGCAACTGCCTCTGCGTCGCGGTCACCAGCGGCGGCAAGCTCGGCTCGCACTACGCCGACGAGGGCGTGCCGGTGGTCCCGGTCGTCCCCGGCCTGCAGCCGCGGGCCGCGATCCTGCGCATGCTGATCCCGCTGGTCGTGCTCCTCGACCGGCTCGAGGTGCTGCCGCCGATGGCCTCCGACCTCGAGGAGGCGCGGGCCACGATCGCCACCTCGATCGCGACGCTCGGCCCGGACATCGACGAGAGCGACAACCCGGCCAAGCAGCTCGCCCGCGCGCTCCAGAACGCCGTGCCGCTGATCTGGGGCGCCGAGCTCACCGCGCCGATCGCCGCGCGCTGGAAGGGCCAGTTCAACGAGAACTCGAAGATCCCGGCCTACAGCTCCACGCTCCCCGAGCTCGACCACAACGAGATCGTCGGCTTCGCCGGGATGCCGGCGCCGTTCAGCGATCTCGCCCACCTGATCCTGCTGCGCGACGAGCGCCAGCACCGGCAGGTGCACCGCCGCTTCGACCTCACCCGCGAGCTGGTGGAGTCGCACGTCAGCCGGGTGCTGTCGATCACCTCCGAGGGGCAGAGCGCGCTCGCCCGGATGCTCGACCTGGTGATGCTCGGCGACTACGCCTCGCTCTATCTCGCGCTGCTGCGGGCGGTGGACCCCGGCCCGGTCGAGGTGATCGAGCGGCTCAAGGAGCGGCTGGCCGAGACCGGTTACGGCAGGAGCGCGGACCCGAGCGCGTGAGCCGCGCGGCTCCGGGCCCCCGGCACGACGTCGCCGACCTGGGCCTGGCCCCGGTCGGGCGGCGGGGGATCGAGTGGGCCGACCGTGACATGCCGGTGCTGCGCTCGATCCGCGAGCGCTTCGCCCGTGAGACCCCCCTGGCGGGCCTGCGCGTGTCGGCCTGCCTGCACGTCACCACCGAGACCGCCAACCTGGTCCGCACGCTGAGCGCGGGCGGCGCCGATGTGGTGCTGGTGGCCTCCAACCCGCTCTCCACGCAGGACGAGGTCGCCGCATCCCTGGTGAGCGACCACGGCATCGCCACCTTCGCCCGCCGCGGCGAGGACGACGAGACCTACTACCGCCACATCATGGCGGCGATCGACCACGCCCCCCACATCACGATGGACGACGGCGCCGACGTGATCGGGGTGCTCCACGGCGAGCGGCGCGAGATGCTCGGGGGCGTCATCGGCGGCACCGAGGAGACCACCACCGGCATCATCCGCCTGCGCGCCCTGGAGGCCCAGGGAGGCCTCGGCTTCCCCGTGATGTCGGTCAACGACGCCGACACCAAGCACCTCTTCGACAACCGCTACGGCACCGGCCAGTCGACCGTCGACGGGCTGCTGCGGGCGACCAACGTGCTGGTCGCCGGCCGGCGCGCCGTGGTGGCGGGTTTCGGCTGGTGCGGCCGGGGCGTGGCGAGCCGGCTGCGCGGCATGGGCGCCAACGTGATCGTGGTCGAGGTCAACCCCCTGCGCGCCCTCGAGGCCGTGATGGAGGGCTTCCAGGTGATGCCGGTCGCCGAGGCCGCGCGCGTCGGGGACATCTTCATCACCGCGACCGGCGACGTGAACGTGTTGCGCGGCGAGCACGTCTCCGTGATGAAGGACGGGGCGATCCTGGCCAACACGGGCCACTTCAACGTCGAGATCGACCTGCCCGCCCTCGCCGCCCTCGCCGAGACCGTCACGGAGGTGCGTCCCTCGGTGCAGGAGTACCGGATGGCCGACGGCCGGCGCATCCACCTGCTCGCCGAGGGCCGCCTGCTCAACCTCTCCTGCGCCGAGGGCCACCCGGCCTCGGTGATGGACATGAGCTTCGCCAACCAGGCGCTCAGCGTGGAGTACCTGGCGCGCGAGGGCTCGTCGCTCGAGGCCCGCGTCTATCCGGTGCCGCGGCACATCGACGACGAGATCGCCACGCTGAAGCTCGCCTCGCTGGGGGTCGAGATCGACGTGCTCACCGACGAGCAGCTCGCCTACCTCGCCTCGTGGGAGCAGGGCACCTGAGCGGCGCGCCGGCGGGCGGCGGGCTCGCGCCGCACGAGGTGATCCGGCTCACCGCCGCCGGGGTCGAGATGCTCGATCAGACGCTGCTGCCCGAGCGCGAGGAGACCCTCGTCTGCGGGACCTGGCCCGAGGTGGTGGACGCCATCCGGCGCCTGTCGATCCGCGGCGCCCCGGCCATCGGCGTGGCGGGCGCCATGGGGGTGGCCCTGGCCGCCGCCCGCGCCGGGGCGTCCGACCTGCCGGGCATGCGCGCCGAGATCGGCCGGGCCGCCGCCGCACTGCGGTCGGCGCGCCCGACGGCGGTCAACCTCGCCTGGGCCGTCGACCGCATGTGCGCCGTCGCCGACGCCCACCCGGGGCCGGGCGGCGCCCTCGCCTCCGCGCTCGCCGACGCCGCCCGTGCGGTGCACGACGACGAGGTCGCGCGCTGCCGCGCGATCGGCGCCCACGCCCTCCCGCTGATGGGGCGCGGGGCGCGGATCATGACCATCTGCAACGCCGGCGCGCTCGCGACCGGCGGCTATGGCACCGCCCTCGGCGTGGTCCGCTCCGCGCACGCCGCCGATCCCTCGGTGCGGGTGATCGTGCCGGAGACGCGCCCCCTGCTCCAGGGGTCCCGGCTGACGGCATGGGAGCTCGCGCGCGACGGGATCGCCCACACCCTGATCACCGACTCGATGGCCGGGTCGATGATGGCGGCGGGCGCCGTGTCGCACGTGGTCGTCGGCGCCGACCGGATCGCCGCCAACGGGGACGTCGCCAACAAGATCGGCACATACGGCATGGCCGTGCTGGCGCGCGAGCACGGCATCCCGGTGATCGTCGCCGCGCCGACCACGACGGTCGACCTCTCCACCCCGAGCGGGCGCGACATCCCCATCGAGGAGCGCGCGGCCGAGGAGGTGCGCGGGCTGTCGCTGTTCGGGCGCCCGGGATCGGCGGCCACGACCGCGGTCGCCAACCCGGCGTTCGACGTCACGCCCGCCCGGCTGGTCGCGGCGATCGTGACCGAGGCGGGCGCCCACCGCCCGCCGTACGAGCGCTCCCTGCGCGCCGCGGTGCAGGAGATGGCCGCGGTCTGACACGACCCGGTGCGCCGTCCGGCACGGATGGGCGCGGATCGGTGAGGGGGCGCGGGAATAGCGTGGCCCCGTGTCCATCGCCTCCCTCCTCGACGTCATCCTCCCGCCCGCGTGCGCGGCATGCGGCCTGCCGGGCGCGGCGGCGTGCGCCGCGTGCCGGGACGCTCTCGAACCGCTGCCGCCGCCCTGGTGCGGGGGCTGCGGCGCGCCCGTGCCGGTGCCGGTGCCGCGCTGCGCCGCCTGTCGCGGCCGGATCGCGGGCGCGCGCCAGGCGGTGGCGTACTCGGGCCCGGCGCCCGCGCTCGTCGCCGCCCTGAAGGACGACCGCCGTCGCGGCATGGCGGCCCTCCTCGCCGAGCTCATCGCGGCGAGCGTCCCGGCGCCGCCGCCCGGCGTCGTGCTCGTCCCGGTGCCCCTCGGCCCCTGCCGCGCCCGCGCCCGCGGCTTCAACCAGAGCCTGCTGATCGCCCGCGCGTTGTCGCGTGAATGGGGGCGGCCCGTCGCCGAAGCCCTGGTGCGGGTGCGTGAGGGCGCCGACCAGCGCGGTGCGCGGGCCACGGCGCGCGCCCGTCAGGCCTCGGGCGCGTTCGCCGCGCGAGCAGGAGCGCCGCCGGCGGCCGCATGGTTGGTGGACGACGTGCGCACGACGGGCGCGACGCTCGCCGACTGCGCCCGCGCGCTGCGGGCGGCGGGCACCGGCGCGGTCGGCGCGGTGTGCTTCGCCCGGGTGCCCGAGGGGTCCGCGCGGTGACCGCCGCGCCGCGCCCGCCCGATTTCGGCCCGGCGTCGCTGCCGCGGGCCCTGCCGGGCGCTACTGTCCAGGCACCCGGCAAGAACGCAAGGGGGGCGATCATGCAGCTTCAGGTCAAGGGCAAGGGACTCTCGGTCACCGACGCGCTCTTCGATCACGCCGAGCAGAAGCTCGAGAAGCTCGTGAAGATCTTCCCGCCGTGGGACGACGCGACCTCCGTCGAGCTCGAGCTCTCGGTGGAGCGCAACCCGAAGATCGAGCGCGCCCAGATCGCCGAGGTCACGGTCCGCACCAAGGGTCCGGTGCTGCGCGTGCGCGAGAGCGCCGACGACATGTACGCGGCGATCGACCTCGCCGCCCACAAGCTCGAGCGTCAGGCGCGCAAGTACCGCGACCGGCGCAAGGAGCACCACGGCGCGCCCGCCGCCGAGGCGGCGCCGGTGCCCCCGGCGGTCCCGGCCGACGGTGGCGACGCCGTGGACGACCACCTGCCGAAGCTGGTCAAGAGCAAGAGCTTCGAGATGCGGCAGATGGGACCCGAGGACGCGGCCCTCGCGATGGACATGCTCAACCACGACTTCTACGTCTTCCGCAACGACGAGGACGGGCAGGTGAACGTCGTCTACCGGCGCCGCGACGGCGACTACGGGCTCATCGCGCCCGAGGCGTGAGTCGCGGCGGAGGCGCCCGGGCGCTCAGCCCGGGCGCTCAGCCCGGACGCGTCGGGGCCGATGAGGCCTGCGCTACCATGATCCGCGCTGTGCCAACGACCTCCCGAGCCTGCCAATGAGCACTGATCTCCTGAACAAGGTCCTTCGCGTCGGCGAGGGCCGGGCGATGAAGGGGATGCAGGCGAAGGTCGCCAGCATCACCGCGCTCGAGCCCGCGATGGAGAAGCTGACCGACGAGGAGCTGCGGGCGAAGACGCCCGAGTTCCGGGCGCGGCTCGAGGCGGGGGAGACGGTCGACGACCTCCTGGTGGAGGCGTTCGCGGTCGTGCGCGAGCTCGGCAGGCGCGTCCTCGGGATGCGTCTCTTCGACGTCCAGATGATCGGCGCGATGACGCTGAACGCCGGGCGCGTCGCCGAGATGAAGACCGGTGAGGGCAAGACCTTCGCCGGCGTACCGGCGGTCTATCTCAACGCGCTCACCGGGCGCGGCGTCCACGTGGTCACGGTCAACGACTACCTGGCCAGCCGCGACGCCGAGTGGATGCGGCCGCTCTACGACGCCCTCGGCATCAGCATCGGCGTGATCGCGTCGATGATGCCCGAGGACCAGCGCCGCGCGGCCTACGCCGCCGACGCCACCTACGGCACCAACGCCGAGTTCGGCTTCGACTACCTGCGCGACAACATGGCCGTGCGACTGTCGGACTGCGTCCAGCGCGGCCACTACTTCTGCATCGTGGACGAGGTCGACTCGATCCTGATCGACGAGGCCCGCACGCCGCTGATCATCTCCGGCGTCCCCGAGGCCGCGACCGACACCTACTACCGCTTCG
>JAEMRL010000374.1 GCA_016463385.1 Thermoleophilia bacterium | reverse complement strand
GACCTCGGTCGCGGCGGGGGCGTAGTTCGCCCGGCGCCCGCCGCTCTTCTTCTTGGTGTTCCGCGCCCTCGCCACGGTCGGCAGGGTACCACCGGCGTCCACTAGCCTGCGGCGGATGTCCGCCACCGACCGCCGCCCCACTGCCGACGCCGGCCCCACCGACCGCGTGCCGCCGTTCCGCTTCAGCGCCCGCTCGCGCGTGGACATCGCCGAGACCGACCTCGGGGCCGTCGTCTACTACGCCCGCTACCCCCACCACATCGACCGCGCCGTGCTCGCCTACCGGCGGCACCTCGGGATCCCCCCGCTCGGCCCCGACGGCCATCACTTCGTGGTGCGCTCCCTGCACATCGACTACCTCGCCTCCGCCCGCTTCGACGACGAGGTCGAGGCGTTCGTGCGGGTGAGCGACCTCGGGCGCAGCAGCCACACCATGGAGGCCCGCCTCGAGCGTGTCCTCGACGGGGAGCCGGGAGGCGTGCCTCTCGCCACCGCCACGCTCGTGCTGGTGGGCCTCGCCGGCTACGGCGGGCGCCCCTCGCGCGTGCCCGAGGGCATGCGCGAGGCGATCGAGGGCTTCGAGGGCGCGACCGGGCCATGAGGGTCTGGGGCGAGGACGCGGCCCTGCTGAGGGCGGCCGGCGCCGACGTCGCCGCACTCGAGGCGCTGGAGGCGGCCCTCGAGGACGGGCTCGGCGGCCTGCCCCGCGACGGGGCGATCGACGCCCACGTCCACCTCGGCCGCGACGCCGACGGGCACGCGCTCGACGCCGGGGCGCTCGTGGCGGACCTCGAGCGGTGGGGCATCGCCGCCGCCGTCTGCTTCCCCGCCAACGAGCCCGGCGCCGACGGCAGCTTCCGCGCGGCGAACGCCGCCGTGCTCGACGCCGCCGCCCGGCACCCGGGCCGGATCATCCCCTTCTGCCGCATCGACCCGATGGGCGCCGGGGCGCTGGACACGCTGCACGCCGCGGCCGCCGGAGGCGCGCGCGGGCTCAAGCTGCACCCGGTGGCGCAGCGCTTCCGCCCCGAGGCGCCCGAGGCCGTCGCGGCGGTGCGCGAGGCGGCCCGCCTCGGGTGGCCCGTCACGATCCACGCCGGCTACGGCGCGCGCGAGCTCGCCGGCCCGATCGGCGCGCTCGTGGCCGCCGCACCGGGCGCCCGCATCATCCTTGCCCATGCCGGCCGCGGCGACGCGCGGGCGCTCACGGCGCGACTCGCCGACTGGCCGGACGTGATGCTCGACACGTCGCTGGCCGCGCTCTCCGACCTCGTCTCCATCGGGCCGGAGCGGCTGTGCTTCGGCTCCGACCGGCCCTACGGCGAGCACGCCACGGCGCTGCGGCTGGTCGCGACCGCGGCGCGCGTCGCCGGCTGGAGCGCCGCCGAGTGCTCCGCGGTGATGGGCGGGAACCTGCGCCGGTGGACCGGATGAGCACCGCCGAGGCCGTCCGCCTCTGCGCGGCGCTCGCCCAGTGCGAGATCGCGCTCGTCCGGCGCGACCCGGTGGCGCCCGCGCTGCTGTCGCAGGCCTCGCGGCACGCCTCGGGTCTCGGCCCCGGTCCGCTCGTGGCCGCGGCCGCGTCCCTCGCGCGCACGGTCGATCCGGCGGCCGGGGGCGAGGGGCCGGCCGCGGCGCGCAAGGTGGTGCAGGCCCTCTGCCGCGCGGCCGCCTGCGAGGCCGAGGCGGCGCTGCTCACCGGGGGCCGGGCGTGAGCGCGGACGTCCGCGAGCGCTTCGCCGCGCTGCTGGCCGGCGAGCGGCCCGACCTGGCCGAGGCGAACCTGCTGATCTGCGCCGAGGCCGACCCGCGGGTCGACGTGGCCGCGGGCCTCGCCCGGGTGGACGCGCTGGCGGGCGAGGCCGGCGGGCAGGGCGCGGTGGCCACCCTCCGCGAGGCCGGCTTCCGCGGGGCCGTCGACGACTACGACGATCCGGCCAACTCGTTCCTCAGCGCCGTCCTCGATCGGCGGCGCGGCATCCCGATCGCGCTCTGCACCCTCGCGATCGCCGTCGCGCGCCGGGCGGGGGAGACGATCGCGGGCATCGGCATGCCCGGGCACTTCGTGATCGCCGACCTCGGGGGGGCGGACCCGCGCTACATCGACCCCTACAACGGCTGGGCCCCGCTCGCGGAGGCCGACTGCGCCCAGCTCGTGACGCGCACCGCCGGCATCCCCTTCCAGGCCGACCACCTGCGCCCCGTGTCGGAGCGCGCCATCCTCGCCCGCACGCTCCTCAACCTGCGCGGCTCGTACCTGCGCCGGGGCATGCCCGCGCAGGCGCTCTGGACCGTCGAGCTCGGGCTGATCGTGGCGCCGGGCGACGGCGAGCTGTCGCGCGCGGCCGTGGTGCTGCTGGCCGGCGCGGGGCGCTACGACGAGGCCGAGGAGACGGCGAACGCCTTCCTGGCCGCACGACCGGACCATCCCGCCGCACCGGCGATGGAGCTGCAACTCGACACCGTTCGGGACCTCAGACGGAGGATGAATTGACCAGTTCCGCGATCACCGGGCAGGTCCTGGAGGCCAACCGGCGCTTCTAC
The DNA here is from genome assembly GCA_016463385.1 of Thermoleophilia bacterium. GTDB lineage: Bacteria > Actinomycetota > Thermoleophilia > Miltoncostaeales > Miltoncostaeaceae > Miltoncostaea. The sequence goes on along the minus strand of JAEMRL010000374.1, from coordinate 372 downwards.
GACGCGCTCGAGGCCCTCGACATCGCCGCGATGGAGGCGTGCTGGTCGCCGGGGCCGGGGGTGGCCTGCCTGCATCCCGGCATGCCCTGGCAGCGCGGGTGGGACGCCGTCAGCTCCGGCTGGGAGGTGATCCTCGCCAACACGGGGTACATCGAGTTCGAGATCGTCGATGTGGAGGTGACCGTGAACGACCCCGTGGCGTGGGTGACGTGCGTCGAGCGCATCACCTCGGCTGCCGGTGAGGGCGGAGGGTCGGCGGCCGCCGAGGTGGCGGCGACCAACCTGTTCGTGCTCGACGCGACCGGGTGGCGGATCGCCCTGCACCACGCCTCCCCGATCATCCGCCCGGGCGTCGGGGAGGAGGCGGGGTGA
>JAEMRL010000029.1:6435-11530 GCA_016463385.1 Thermoleophilia bacterium | reverse complement strand
CCCCGGTCCCCGCCCCGCCGCCGCGCGAGATGGCGCCCGCCGACCTCGACCACTTCGAGAGGCTCTGGACGCAGGTGCTCGAGATCCTGGAGCGCGAGGCGCCCCCCACCCGGGGCTTCCTCGACGGCTCACGGCCGACCCGCGTCGACGAGGACTCGCTCGAGGTGACGGTGACAAGCCGGGTGCGCGCCGACATGCTCGGCCGCCACGAGCACCGGGAGCGGGTGAGGAACGCGGTGGCGACGGTCTCGGGCCGCCGCCTCGCGGTGGATTTCCAGGCGGGAGCGGCCCTCCCCGAGGATCCGGGATCCGCCGGGCCCGAGGCGCCGCGCGACGACGAGGCGCTCCTGCGGGAGTTCAAATCGATGTTCCGCGCCGTCGAGGACGGCGAGGGGCCCTGACGGGAGGTAACCGATGGCGCAGGGAATGAACCCCCAGAAGATGCTCAAGCAGATGCAGAAGATGCAGGAGGACATGGCCCGCGTGCAGGCCGAGCTCCAGCAGGAGTCGGTCACCGCGTCGGCGGGCGGCGGCGCCGTCACCGCGCGGGTCAGCGGGGGCCTGGAGCTGCTGGAGATCACGATCGACCCGGCTGCGGTCGACCCCGAGGACGTCGAGCTGCTGCAGGACGTGATCGTGGCGGCGGTCAACGAGGCCATGCGCGCCGCCCAGGAGCTCGCCCAGAGCCGTCTCGGCACGGTGGCCGGCGGCCTCTCGGGCCTGGGCATCCCCGGGCTCTAGCCCGGGGCGCGCGCATCACGTGCTGACGCCCTCGATCGAGCGGCTCGTCTCGGAGCTGGCACGCCTGCCCGGCATCGGCCCGCGCAGCGCCCAGCGGCTGGCCTTCCACATGATGAAGGCGCCGCCCGAGCGCGCGCGCGGCCTGGCCGAGGCGATGATCGACATGACCGAGCGCCTGCGGCCGTGCTCGGTCTGCTTCAGCTTCGCCGAGGCCGAGCTCTGCCCGATCTGCGCCGATCCGCGCCGCGACGCGAGCCTGCTGTGCGCGGTGGAGGAGCCCTCGGCGATCCTCCCGATCGAGCGCACCAACGAGTACCGGGGCCGGTACCACGTGCTGGGCGGGGCCCTGTCGCCGATCGACGGGGTCGACCCCGAGGACCTGCGCATCGCCGAGCTCGTGGCACGCCTCGACGACGACGGGGTCACCGAGCTGGTGATCGCCACCAACCCGACGATGTCCGGGGAGGCCACGGCGCTCTACCTCGCCGACCTCGTGCGCGGCCGTGTCCGGGTGACGCGCCTGGCGAGCGGCCTGCCGGTGGGCGCCGACCTCGAGCACGCCGACGAGCTGACGCTGGGGCGGGCGCTGCTCGGCCGACGCGATCTGTGAGCCCCGGGGCCGCGGCGCCCCGGCCTGCGCCGTGGGCCTGCCGGCCGACCGGGTTGCAGCTACCATCCCACGCTGGCTCTGCAGGGACTCGTGACGGACGCGGGAGGAGGACGGCCATCGGCCTGAGGGTGATGAAGTTCGGCGGCAGCTCCGTGGCCGACGCCGACAAGATCAAGAACGTGGCGCAGCGGATCGCCGCGGCCCGTGAGGGCGGCGACGACGTGCTGGCCGTGGTGTCGGCCCGTGGCAAGACCACCGACGGGCTGGTGGCGCTCGCCCAGGAGATCTCCGAGCGCCCCGACCCGCGCGAGATGGACATGCTGCTGTCGACCGGCGAGCGCATCTCGTGCGCCCTGATGGCGATGGCCCTGCACGACCTCGGCCACGGCGCCCGGTCGTTCACCGGCTCGCAGGCCGGGATCCTCACCGACGACGCCCACATGAAGGCCAAGATCCTCGAGGTCCGCGGCGACCGGCTGCGCGAGGCTCTCGCCGAGGGCGCCATCGTCCTCGTCGCCGGCTTCCAGGGCATGTCGAGCGACTCGCGCAACGTCACCACCCTCGGCCGCGGTGGCTCCGACACCACCGCCGTCGCCCTGGCGGCGGCGCTCGGCGCTGACGTCTGCGAGATCTACACCGACGTCACCGGCGTCTTCACCGCCGACCCGCGCGTGGAGGCCGGGGCGCGGAAACTGCCCCTCGTGAGCCACGAGGAGATGCTCGAGATGGCCGCGATGGGCTCGAAGGTCCTCGCCCTGCGCTCGGTCGAGTTCGCCCGCCGCCACGATGTCCCACTGCACGTCCGGTCCTCCTTCCTTCCCGAGGAGGGCACCTGGATCACGAAGGAGACCCCCGACATGGAGAAGGCGATCGTCTCCGGCATCGCCCACCGCAGCGACGAGGCCAAGATCACGGTGTCGGGCGTGGAGAACCGCCCCGGCGTGGCCGCCCAGATCTTCACGGCACTCGCCGACGCGAACATCAACGTGGACACGATCATCCAGAACCAGAGCTTCGACCTGGGTGCCGACGTCTCGTTCACGGTGCCCCTCGACGAGCTGCGCACCGCGCTCGACACCCTCGAGACGCGCAAGGAGGCGCTCGGCTACCGGGCTCTCACCAGCAACGACCAGATCGGCAAGGTCACGCTGGTCGGCGCCGGCATGAAGTCGGAGCCCGGCGTCGCCGCCAAGATGTTCCGCGTGCTCTCCGAGCAGGGGATCAACCTCCAGATGATCGACACCAGCACGATCCGCATCACGGTCGTGATCGACCGCCGCGAGGTGGAGCGCGCCGTGCGCGCCCTGCACGACGCCTTCGACCTGGCCGGCGAGGCCGCCCGGCGCGCCGATGTTTGACGTCGCCGTCGTCGGCGCCACCGGCGCCGTCGGCACCACCATGCTGCGGATCCTGGAGGAGCGGGGCTTCCCGGTCACCGAGCTGCGGCCGCTGGCGTCGGCGCGCAGCGAGGGCCGGCAGATCGACTACCTCGGCCGGCCGCGCACCGTCCGCACCCTGACCGCCGATGCCTTCGAGGGGATCCAGATCGCCCTCTTCTCGGCCGGCGCGTCGCGCGCGCGGGAGTTCGCCCCGGCCGCGGTCGAGGCCGGGGCCGTGGTGATCGACAACTCGAGCGCCTTCCGGATGGACCCGTCGGTGCCCCTGGTCGTGCCCGAGGTCAACGAGCACGACATCGAAGGCCACAGCGGCATCATCGCCAACCCCAACTGCGTCGCGGCGCCGCTGGTGGTGGCCCTGAAGCCGATCGCCGACGCGGTCGGGCTGGAGCGCGTGATCGTCTCGAGCTACCAGTCGGTCAGCGGCACCGGCCAGGCCGCCGTCGCCGAGCTCACCGAGCAGAGCGCCGGGTACCTGGCGGGCGCCGAGCCCGAGCCCTCGGTCTACCCGCACCCGATCGCCTTCAACGCGCTGCCGCACATCGGTGACTTCGACGAGAGCGGCTACACCGGCGAGGAGCAGAAGGTCGCCGACGAGACGCGCAAGATGCTCGGCCTGCCGGACCTCGCCGTCAGCGCCACCTGCGTGCGCGTGCCGGTGATGCAGTCGCACTCGCAGGCGGTCCACATCGAGACCACCGAGGCGATCGACCCCGACGCGGTCCGGCGTCTTCTCATGGCCGCCCCCGGCGTCATGCTGGTGGACGAGCCGGGGCTGAACCTCTACCCGCTGCCGCGCGATGCGACGGGGCGCGACGAGGTGCTGGTGGGGCGCATCCGTAAGGACACCTCGCATCCCCGCGGCCTCGCGCTGTGGGTGGTCAGCGACAACCTGCGAAAGGGCGCCGCAACCAACGCCGTCCAGATCGCCGAGTCGCTCGTGACCCGGGGCTGGCTCTAGGCTCCGGACGCGCGCCTGCGCCCGCGGCCGAGCCGCAGGCGCAGGCGGGGGACGAGCGTGGCGGCCTCCAGCACGATGCCGCGCGACATCTTGGAGCGGCCCATCTCGCGGTCGCTGAAGGTGATCGGCACCTCGGTGACCCGGAAGCCCATCAGCAGGGCGCGGTAGGTCATCTCGATCTGGAAGCCGTAGCCGCGCGCGCTCACCTCGTCGAGCGGCAGCGCCTCCAGCACCTCGCGCCGGAAGCACTTGAAGCCGCCGGTCAGATCCTCGACCGGGACGCCGAGCACCAGGCGGGCGTAGAGGCACCCGCCGCGGCTGATGGCGCGGCGCACCAAGCCCCAATCGCTGACGCCGCCACCCGGCACGTAACGCGAGCCGAGCACCAGATCCGCGTCCGTGGCCGCCGCGACCAGGCGCGGCACGTCGCCGGGGTCGTGCGAGAAGTCGCAGTCCATCTCCATGATCAGGTCGGCGCCGCCGGCGAGCGCCGTGCGGAAGCCGTCGCGGTAGGCGGGGCCGATGCCGCTCTTGGCCGCGCGGTGGAGCACGTGCACGCGGGGATCGTCCGCCGCCAGGCGATCGGCGATCGCGCCGGTGCCGTCGGGCGACCCGTCGTCGATCACCAGGAGGTGGCCGTCGATGCCCTCCCGGGCGAAGACCGCCGACAGGGCACCCGCCATCCGCTCCAGGTTGTCGGCCTCGTCGTAGGTCGGGATGCAGACCCAGACGACGGGCGCGCGCCCGCTCACGGGGCCTGGTCCGGTCGCAGCACCGGCCCGTAGCGCGCGGCGTCGAACGGCACGGGGCCGCCGTCCTCGAAGAGCATGCGCGGCGCCGGGGGGTCGCCCGCCTGGAAGGCGTCACGGCACGCCTCGCAGAGCGCCCGCGGCCCCGCCTCGCCCGGCGCGGTCACGGGCGCGCCGTGGGCCGGGTCGATGCCGCAGAGCCCGGTGAACGGGTCGGCCGGCGCCGGGACGCCCGTGATGGCCGCCGTGGCGCCTGCGATCTCATCGAGCGCGCCGCGCAGGCGGGGCCCGAAGGCGGCCACCTCCTCGGCGGAGCGCATCTCGGGCAGCGAGGAGATCGCATCGGCGTAGACGCCGAGCGCGTGCTCCACGTGGCGGCGCGCGTCGGGGGGCAGGTCGGGCCGGCGCGCGAGCTCCATCGTGTGGGCCCTCAGCGCGTCGGCGCAGACCCGGGCCCGGCCGCGCGCCTCGGTGATCTCGCGCCGTGTCCGGCGGCCGCGGGCTCCCACGCCGAGGGCCGTCGCCCACGCCCCGCCGAGGACCGCGATCAGGATCAGCACCAGCGCCGACTTGCGCCCGGCGGCCTCGAGGTCGGTCGGGGGTGGGGCGGCGACATCGGCGGCGCTGCGCGCGACCC